>CAJOPO010000334.1 GCA_905236315.1 uncultured Treponema sp. | reverse complement strand
CTCGAAAAACTCCCTTTCAGAAAGTTTTTCGAGGTTCCTGCGAGTTGCAAGTCGCTATAATAGCGCGCCTTACAACATCGCATTTTAAAAGTTGCCTCTAAAAACTGAAGTTTTTAGAGGCTCCCATAAAAAAACAGCTTTCAGTCGCTAGTCTCCTTTTCGCTGTTTTTTATGGGAGTATAGTGTAAAATTGATTTCCATGGGGACTGTAACTTGTAAATACTAATTCCATGGGGGCAATATTTTTAACTTTTACTTTAGATACTTTCATGATATAATATCTTTATGAATGTTATAAAAGCAGAAGCAGAAGATATTAAAAATATATTAAGGTCATACTTAGAACAGAAGTTAAATTGCCCCATTTTTGTTTTCCCTTCTAATGTAGCCTCTGATTCTTGGAGTGAGTGGGCAGCGCGCTTTCCTAAAGAGTCAGGTGTCTTGGCAGTACAGCAAGAATGTTTTACTGCATGGGACCGTTTTAAAGGAGAGTTTTTAGATACAAAAATAAAAGATAAAACCGCAGTTCCTTCCATTCTTAGAAAACTATTTATCCGCAATTTAATACATATAAATAATGTAAAAGAAAAAATCTTTTTTAAAATTATTCCTTCTGATTCCACAGATTCAACTATAAGCTATTCTTTTACAGACTGGCTTTCTAAAATTTTACCATCGCTAAAGTTGTGGCACGAAAAATATCTACAAAACTTATCTAAAAATCCTGAACAAAAAGATGAAGAAGATAGTGACTATTTATATTTATACAATACATATAAACAATTTTTAGATGAAAACAATTTTTTTGAGCCTTCTTGGGAACGCCCTTCTTTTTCTAGTTCTGATAGACAGATAGTTATATTTTATCCAGAACTCTTAGAAGACTATGCAGAGTATGGCGAGATTTTTGAAAATGCTCCAAATGTGACTATTGTAAGCCTTGATGAAAATCATAAAAAGCCAATATGTGATTATCATTTTTCTGATTCTAGAAAGGAATTAAGACATTTAATATTAAATATCAGAGATTTGCACTATAAAAATAATGTTGCTTGGACAGATATTGCAGTTCACGTTCCTAAGATAGAAATATATGCCCCTTATATAAAACGTGAATTTAAAAAATATAATGTTCCCTATAATCTACGAGCAGGGGAAACACTTACAAAGTGTTCTGCGGGAAGTATATTTAATCAAATAAATGAATGTTTTTCTGATAACTTTTCTTATAATAGTGTAAGGGCTTTATTGCAGAATGAATATATTCCATGGCAAGATGAAGTGCGAGTTGTAAAAGAAAATCTTATTAGAGAAGGCAATCGTTTGCGCTGTTTGTGTTCATATAAAGACAATGATGTAAATATAGACAGTTGGGAAGCTAGCCTAAAGAACACCATAGGGAATGAAAAAGAAATCTTATTTTATGAAGACCTCAAAAAAGATATAAATGCAATATGCAACGTTTCTTCTTTTAAGGGCATAAAAACTGCATGGATGATATTTAAAAAGCATTATTTAAATGTGCAAAACTTTACGCAAGATTCTAACCGCATACTAAGCCGTTGCATTGCAGAATTAGATACACTCATAGAAATAGAAGAAAACTATATTAGCAAGCTAAACTTTTCCGTTGGACCTTATTATAACTTCTTTTTAAGTGAGATTAATTCAAAAATATATAAAAGGCAAGAAAGCATAGACGGTGTTGCAATCTTTCCATATAAGTTAGCAGCAGTAGCAGCGTATAGACAAAACTTTGTGTTAGATGCCTCTCAGCGAAATCTTAATATTCAATACAAGAAACTTTCATTTTTAAATGCACAAAAGAGAGAACAGCTTTTAGATAAAACAGATATAGATGTTTCTGAGGCTTTTATAAGGTTATATGCGGGTAAGAAAACTAGCAATATAATAGAACAAAATTATGTTTTTTCTAGTGCAGAAGATACCTTTCAAGGTTTTGCCATTGCCCACACTGCATTACAAGTGCAAAAAGATATTTTAGAAAAAGAAGATTTTATTCTGTCTGAGCTAAATGGTATTCTAAAAAATCAAAGTGTTCCTTCTGATTTTTCAGAGGATATGAAAGAATCCTTTATGAATTGGAAAGAAAGAATGAAGGGCTTTGGAGATGAGGCAAGTAGCAATACTGACTTTTTACAGGAGCGAATAAGTAATAAAATTATAAATGACCGCTATAGTGAAAAAAATCGTTCTGTATACAATCTTCCTAGCGAAAGTGAAAACTTAATAAAACTATCTCAGTCGGATATGAAAAATTTCTACCCATGCCCTAGAAAGTGGATTCTATCTAATATACTAGGCATAAAAGAATATTCCTTAGATACAAATCTTATGCAAAACTATGATATGGGTACAATTCATCATAAAATGCTAGAATTATTTATGGATGACTATGTAAAGTCAAAAAAGCCCCTACCGATTACGCAATCAAATGGACTATTTGAAGAAGATGTAGAAAAATCCATAAAGGAAAAACTATATACTTATGCGCTTTCTGCTCTTAAGTATTCAGGTCATGATATAAAAGAAAGTGTACTTGTGCAAACTACATTAGAGGCGCAAAAGGAAAAACTTGTAAGTTCTATAAGCGATTTTCTACATAATTTCTGCAAGGCTCCTTCTAAGCCATTAGAAGATGAGCTGAATTCCAAAACACGAATACAAGGCTTCGGTGGCTTTTATGTACAAGGTGCTGAATTAAAACTTAGTGCAAGAGCGAATGATGAAATATATTATTTTGGTTCTATAGATTGCCTTTTATATGAAAAAACATCTGATGTCAATAAATATGCAATAATAGATTACAAAAACTCTAATTCTTCATTGCCAAAAGAAAATGATACAGTGCCAGATGATAATGGCATATTGCAAGATTTTCAGATTCCAGTATATGCAAGCATGTTAAAGGCAAATATAAAAGAAAAGGATAAAATAGAAGCGGCATATTTTTATGCTATAAAAGATAGTTCTTGCACCCTCGTTATAGATGACTACAGGGGTAAAGCTAAAAAAGCAGAAGGACCAGAAAAGCCTAAAAGCTATGAGCAGTTTGAACAAAAAACTCTGCCCATATTACAGTTATATATAAAGGATTTTGCAGAACGTATAAAAGAACGAAATTACACACCTGTCACTAAAGATAAATCATATATAACAGTAAAACCTTATAAAGATTGCATAAAGTGCGACTTCAATTCAATATGCCGAACAACTTTTATTGTAGGTTCAAGAAACTTTTAAGGAAATAAGTATGGAAAAAGACACAGAATATGAATATTTAGATTTACTAGACCCCAAATTAGATGATTTTCAAAAACCTATATGTTGCCATGCAGGAAACACAGTTGCTGCCGCTGGAGCGGGTTCTGGTAAAACTCAAGTTTTAGCAACGAGATTTGCTTGGCTTGTTATGTCTAAGGGCATTAAAGCTTCGGAGATTTTAACGCTCACTTTTACAAAAAAAGCTGCTGGGGAAATGTATGAGCGTATTCATAGAACACTATCCTTTTTTGAGCAGAACCTACGAAACAACAGTAAGTTTGAAAAAGAATGGGAAAGAGCAAAAATTGCTTTAGAAAACTTTGCTAATGTTCATATACAAACACTGGATTCTTACTGTTCTTCCATTGTCAGACAGGCTGCTAATAGATATGGTATTAGGCCAGACTTTACAGCAGGCTCTTCTGACACAAAATATAAAATAAAGGCTGCAGCTCTTCCTTTTACCATTCAGAATAAAGATAGACTATCTGTTAAAACCTTTGTCGATGAAGGAGCGATTCAAGCATTTGCAGAAAACGTAGTTGCTGCTTCTATATTAAAATATACTTCTCTTGCAGATGATAAAAATCTTTTTTCAAGCTATATAGATGTTCAATGCCAAATAATAGAAACAAATATAAATTATATTTTATGTACTGGTGGCATACGTCCGCCCTTATTAGACGAAGAATGTTCTAAACTTCAAGATAATTTAGAAAAAATAAAAGAAGCACAAGAGGCCGCTATAGCAAAGGGTAAAGATTCAAAATATCCTGAATATTACAAAAATGCTTCTGAACTTATTAATCTTTTAAATGAATTATGCTATTCAAAAGAAGACTTAATTAATGCAGAAGATATAAAGACAAATAGCGATAAGGCACAGAAGTTATGTGCAGATATAGAAAATATTTCTAAAAAAATAAAAAATGCCCCCCCCATTAGTGATACAAAAGATATTGTAAAAAAGCAAATAAATATACTGCGTGATAATACTTTAAAATACCTTGAATCTTTGTGTGCATATATACAAAACTTTAATGCAATAGCAGATTTATTTAATTTATTAGATGAGTTCAGTGAGCAGGCTATGAATATAAGACTTAGTTCTGGTTGCCTTTCATTTAAAGATATTCAAAAAATGGCTCTAAAAATATTAAGAGAACAAGATGATATTCGTGAGCAAGAAAAGAAAGCATATAGCAAGATAATGATAGATGAGTTCCAAGATAATAATGGCGAAAATAGAGATTTGCTTTTTATGATTTCTGATAAGGATAATATCTACTATCATGATAAAAATGCTATGCCTTGCGTAGAAAACATTAGAGATGACAAACTATTTTTTGTAGGAGATGAAAAACAATCTATATATAAGTTTAGAGATGCAGATGTATCTGTCTTTAATAAACTCCAACAGCAATTTGAGAAAAACTTTAAAGATAGTGTAAAATGGATGACTAATAATTATCGTTCAAATTCTGCTCTTTTAGCTTCTTTTAATGCTTTATTTGGTGGCGATAAGGGAATCTTTAATAATAATATCTCTATGGAAAAAAGCCCTTATGAAGCAATGTATCAAAAAGAAGCAACTTCAAATGGGGCAAAGCCTAATCTTCCTTCTTCAAAAGAAGATATTAAAATGCACTTTTGTCTTTTTAATCCCAAATCTATTAAAAACAATGAAAAAGAATATTTAGAAACAAACGAACAAATTGCATATTTTATGGCATTAAAGATAAAAAAGATTTTAAATGATTATGAAAAGGAGAACGAAAATGCTAGTGGTACACAAAAAATAAAGCCCATTACTATTGCAATTTTGGATAAAAGCAGAACTCATAGAGGCACTATTATAAAGTGGCTTAATAGATTTAATATAACGTACTCTGTAGACCAGCAAAGTAATATATTTGACGCAGGACCTGTCTGTGATATATATAACTTTTTGCGTTTATGTGTTTATCCTTCTGATTCTTCTGCATGGGCATCTTATATGTGTTCCCCGTTAGCAGGACTTAGCATACAGGCTATGCAAACTTCCCTTGCCATCATATTAGCAGACAAAAAGCCTGATATTTCTTATGTGTTTAATCCACTTTTAGGAGATGAAGAAGCATTTAAACAAAATCTTAGTGAAGATGACTATCGCAAATATTGTAAGGCAAGACAATTTTTTAATGAACAAAGATTAAAAGTCCTTAGT
>CAJOPO010000333.1 GCA_905236315.1 uncultured Treponema sp. | reverse complement strand
GGCAAACGTAAATAATTACAAAACACACATTCGTAGTAAGCGTGCGAATGTGGCGTGTAGAGGGCTAGCCCTCGATTTTGTAATCGACAGATTCAATCCGCAGAGACGACTGGAAGCTGTTTTTTTATATGTGTATATTAAAAACTCACTTTCCGTGTAGGATATGTGCCTTTTATCAAACAGAAGCTAAAATCTTTTTTGCGTTGATTCAAGCAATCTTGCTTTTTTTATTTTGATTTCAGGATGTTTCTTTTCCAGCTCAAATATTGCTTTTTCTACCTTTGCTTTCTTTTCTTCACCAAAATCAAATAATTCTGCTTGAATATGTGTATCTTTATCTTCTAGGTTTTCACAAGAAACACCTAAAAGTCTTATTCCTCTGCCTTTTTCATACTTCTTTTCAAATAGTTTACAACAACGGTTAAACATATCATCCACACTAGATACAAGCCTACTTTCTGTGCTTTGTGCAGAAACTGTAGTAAAGTCAGAATAACGTATTTTTATTGAAACTGTGCAAGAATGAACTTGTTCCTTATGCATTCTAAAAAGCACATTATATGATAATTCCATAATTGCACTTTCCATAGCATATAAATCTGTAAGGTCAAAATCAAAAGTCGTTTCTGAACTTATAGAGCGGCTTTTAGGATTTTCCCCAAATAAGAGTTCCTTATTACCCCTTACAGCATTGTATAAAAATGTTCCTGTTGCATTACCAAAAATAGTTTTTAGTCCAGAAAGACTGTAATTATATATATTTTGGGTTGTATAAAAGCCCGCTTGTTTTAAATGCTCTTGAGTTTTTGTACCTATTCCCCAGAGCTTTGTTATAGGCAATTTTAGCATAAAGTCTTCTTCCTGCCCATTTGGAATAACTGTAAGACCATTTGGCTTGCTTAATCCTGAGGCAATCTTGGCAATGTACATTGTAGAAGCAACCCCAACGCTAACCGTAAGTCCTGTTTCTTCTTTTACTTCTTTTTTTAGCCTTTGCGCTACTTCCTCTGGTTTACCAAACAATTTTTGTGTTCCCGTCATATCAAGAAAGGCTTCATCTATGGATATTTGTATAACACTAGGAGAAAATGAATTGAATAATTCCATAATTTGTAATGATTTTTCTTGATAACGATGAAAGTTAGGTCTTAAAAATATTGCATTTGGACATAGTTTGATGGCTTTTTCTAGGGGCATTGCAGAGTGAACACCATATTTTCTAGCTTCATAACTTGCAGTTGATACTACAGACCTCCTATCTCCTGGTATGCCACCTACAATAACAGGTTTGTTTCTATATTCTGGGTGGTCTAATTGTTCTACAGAAGCAAAAAAAGCATCTAAATCCACATGAAAATATACATGCTCCATTAAAGACTTTCCTCCTCTGTTCCATAATCCATAGATATTTTTTCTAGTAGAAGAGTATCTTTTTCTTCTGATTCAATATATGCTTCTACTATAATTTGTGTCTGGGCATCTTTATCGCTAGAAAAAATAATTTGTATGTCATCTTGAGGATAATCTGGTATTTTAAAAGATATTTTATTTTGACCTGTATATTCATAATCATAAGTGCTTTCATATAGGGGAGCAGCATTAGAGCTTTTTACACTTACTACATATCTTATTACAGGCTTAGTAGAACTTATTTTAAGTTGATACATTATTAATTCCATAAATTGTTCTTTCTGTACAGAAGCCTCTATATCAGGAGCAATCTCTGTTGTGCTAAGGTCGTTTATTTTAGGAAAATTTATTGTTTTTAATGAATTGCTTCTATTTATTGTTATTGTAGAAAATATAAAATAGCCGCTTGATATTACCGCAATAGAAACTAATACAGTTATTATAGCATAAACGAATCTTCTTCTAAAACTCTTTTTCTTTAAGTTTGTTCCGAATATGTCTAGCACTATTAATATTCTAAGCCACTGCAAGAGTAGAGGTAGGGTTAAAAAGGCTAACATAATATTTCCGAGTATAGAAAATCTAGAAAACATAGTAAATGTTACAAGATTTGCGTTATAAAGAAAATTAATCACAAAAGGAATAAAAATGGCCACAGGAGCGATGACTCCTAAGGACATAGAAGGCACTCTATTAAAATGCCTTACAAAGTGTATTATAAGCCAGCCTACAAAAAATAGATAAAAAAACTGAATATCAATTAAACTAAAAATAAACAGATTTATGGCTGCAATAAATTCCATGTGTATTCCAACTACTTTTAAGGAAAGTCTAAACTTTAAAGCAAGCTGTAATGTAAGAACTATAAATACAAATAAAAAGGTTACAGAAACTTTTATACCGATTAGGAGGGCAGGATTCTTTGTAAAGTTGAGTGTGACTATCTGTGTAATATGAAGTATGACGGTAGTTATAACGATTAATAAGGGAATTGTGTACCAACTTCTAAAAAAGTCCTTTGTTATAGCTATGCCTTCACCGCTAGTAGAAAAAAACTTAAAGCTTTGTTCTATAAGTATGATAGCTCCAAAGACAATAAATGCTAAAACATAAAATGCCTCTCCTAACCAAAACTCATAAGGACCAAAGGCAATTCTATTATAATGTTTATCCCATGTTATGCTTTTATTTTCTATTAAATTCAGTGCTACATCTTTTATAATATCTATGTCTATCTGCTCATCTCCTAGCGTTATGCCTGCACTTGGTATTTCTTGTCGTAAAAAAGAAGACACTCTAAGGTCTCCTGTAATAAATCCTAGATGATATAGAATTGTAAAATAATTGGGCAGTATGGGTAAGATTTTATTCTTTGAGCAAGAAGAATATATAGAACGCACTAGCCAAGCGGGAGATACTGTTTTCCACCCTCCTGGAGTTATGGTTCCTCGCTTTTCTTCATCTTTTATTATAACTAGACTACATATACTATCTTCTGTACTTAATGAAGCGGTAAACGTATCTGTTCCTGTGGGATGTAATAAAAGATTAGAATTAATAATAGCGGGGCGTTCATCGTTTGCACTTAAAAACAAATTAACTGTATAAGGCAGTTTTAAATCTTTTAGTTCTTGTATAAGTTTTAGAAGTAGTTCGTCATTGTCTTTAAAATATTCTTGCGTAAAAGCTAAAATAAGGGTATCTATAGAGTTTTCATACCATTGTAGGTTTTTATTTTCTTCATTTTCGCTCTGAATGGGAATTATTATATTGCTAGGAAAACTTTCTGAGTTTGCGGGAACTAAAGTCTGTTTGTTTGCTTCTATTTTATTTTGTTGTAGTAGAAGATAAAGGGATGTGCTTAATGAGTTTTGAGTATGCGCAACGTTTATTATAGAAAAGAAAAGAAACATAAAAATAATTCTTTTCAATTGAAAGTTTTTCATGTTATAATATCATAATAAAATATTGGTGTTTACAATGCAAGTGCCTTATTATATAATATAAAATAAAGGAGTTTCTTTATAAACTATGTCCGCAGAGAAAAAATTCATTCTTGACCTGCCCTTAAAGGTTATCTTAACAGAAGAGGGGGCTTCTCACTTTATCAGTAATAAGAAAAAACTAATGCGCTTTAGACTTGCGGACAATCAAGAAGGCTACGGCGTGAGTATGGAACATTTTTCTCCTATGTCCATACAAAATATGATTTTGGTAGATTATATTTCTAAGATAGAGATTTCCATGCCAGAGTTTGTTTCTCATAGGCAAGAAATAATGGATTTATCTAAAGTCATAGTTTATTCCATTCTATATAAGCAGTTTGATAGAGAAATATTTTCTTCGCTTATACAGTGTGATTGTGTAAGACGACATAACCGTACAAATCCTGGTTCAATTATAGATGAAAGAACAAAAATCCCTGATAAGCAACTACGTAGCAATCTTTCCTTTAAAGACAACATAATACAGCAGGCACGTCAGACCATTTTAGAGCCTATATGGAAGGCTATTATGGCAGATAAAGATTATAGTCCTGAGGAAAAGAATGTTTATTTGCTTATGACAGAAAAGTTTTTAAACCGTTTAAATCTTATGAACTGGTATATTATTGCTAAGTTTTTTAAAGATGATGGTTTTTCTCAAATGATGGGAAGCATAAGGCAGTTGTTGTCTTCATATATGGAAAAATCAAAAGTAGCAGAATATATTTCTGTTATGGTAATGGAACTTGCTTTAAATAGCGAAAACAACAATATGCGTAAAGAAACTAGATACTTATATCAAGGTATTGATAATGCTGATACGCTTATATATGACCCAGAAATACGTGGTAAGATTGTAGATGAATTAACAAGGAAACACGAATTAGTTTCTCTTTCTTGGAAGATAGGTGGCGGGTCTACAGCTATTGGTAAGCAGGGAAATCTTAGCATTACTATGTATAATAAAGATGATGAATTCCAAGAGATGAAGGAGAATGTAGAAAGCAAAAAATCAGCAGATTTGAATAAGCGTTCTTTAGTAGATTTCTATAAGCAAATGCCCGAAGGAACAGAAGGCACTGATTTAGGATTATATTATCTTTCATACCTAGACGAAGCGTGTAAAAAGGTAAATGTTAAGTTTGAATCCTTAGTAAATCAATTTACTGCTAGTGACCTAACTGTCATTAACCTTAAGTTTGATTTTTAGAGCAGGAGATGGGGCGTACTTCTTTTGTTCATATAATATTTCTTTTCTTTTCCCTCTCTCTATTGTCTT
>CAJOPO010000332.1 GCA_905236315.1 uncultured Treponema sp. | reverse complement strand
TAAATGCATCTTTTGGAAATACTGGGGTAAAAAGAATTTAAACACAACAGGACCAAAAACATACCTAAACACTGCAACACAGCCAAAAATATTCCATGGTACAGTAAAATATGCCGTCATATAGTGAAAAGATGATAAATCCCTATTCTTTACTTTTTGAATACGCTTTTCAGAGGGAATTTTTACCTTTCCCTTACGGTAGGGATATTTCATTTTTTCTGTTGGATTTTTGATGTCGTAATCTTTATAATGGGGCTTCATGCGTTAAATACTTCCTTGGCTATGTTAATAGACTCCATTGCATCTTTAGCGTAATAATCCGCTCCTATTTTGCTTGCATAGTCTGCTGTAAGCACTGCGCCACCTACCATTATCTTACAAGTTTTACCCTGCTCATTTAAGGCAGAACGCAAATCTTTTATTGTTTTTTCCATATTAGCTACTGTTGTAGTCATAAGAGCACTGAGACCTAATAACTTTATATTGTTATCTAAAACAGTTTGTACAATCTTTTCTGAAGGTACATTCTTACCTAAGTCTAACACAGTATAGCCATAGTTTTCAAGCATTGCACGGACTATATTTTTGCCAATATCGTGAATATCGCCATACACGGTGGCAATCACTATAGTTCCCTTGCTTTCTGTCTTTACGCCATTTTCTTGTAAGGAAGCCTTTATGCGTAAAAACGAATTGCTTACCGTATCTGCGCTAAGTAGAAGCTGGGGCAAAAACTTACGACCTGTTTCAAAATCATGCCCTACATTATCTAAGGCTGGAACAATGCAGCGATTTATAATTTCTACAGGCTCTTTTTGTTTTAATAAAACATCTGTAGCCTCTGCTGCTTTGTCTTTAAATCCCTTTTCTATTATCTGTATAAGTGTTTTCTCTTCTGCACTAATATCATTACTAATATTAGAAGATTTTTCTGTGGACTCTGCCGTGTGTGGAGTGGAAGAAACTGTACTAGCACTAACAGTGTTATTGGGGGAGGTATTTAATAATCCCTTTTGTACGGCTTCTTGAATTATTGCCTCTTTTGCTTTTGCGCTTGTGGGGTCTAGGGTGCCATTATAAGTGTCTATATAATCTAAAGAATTATCATCATAGCACGCTAAAGAACGATAGGCTCTAAAAGTGTCCATCATGGACGCACTTGCTGGGTTTGCAATGCAACCTGTAAGACCTGCTTCTAGCGCAAGCATAAAAAAGCGACTGTTCATTATATCGCGTCTTGGTAGCCCAAAACTTATATTAGACACCCCTAGTACAAATTGCAAGCCTTGATTACCAAACTCTTCTTTTAATAAGCGTATGGCTTTTATTGTTTCTAGGGCTGTTTTTTGCTCCGAACTAACTGTAAGAGTTAAGGTGTCTATAAAAATATCATGAATAGGGATGTCATATTTAGAAGCCTCTTTTATGATTTTGCGGGCTACATTAACCCTTCCTTCTGCATTTGGGGCAATTCCATTTTCATCAATACATAACGCTACTATGGCTCCTCCGTAGTGCTTAATAAGAGGAAAAACGCAATCCATAACCTCTTGTTTACCATTTACGCTGTTTACAAGGGCTTTGCCATTATAGTATCTTAAGCCATTTTCTAATACGGCACTTTCACTTGAATCAAGTTGAAGAGGAATGTTAAAGGTAGACTGAATGGTCTTTATAGCGTTTACCATCATAGCTTTTTCATCAATGCCAGGTAAACCTGTATTCACATCAAGAACTAAGGCTCCTTGATTTATTTGCGTTTCTGCTTCTTGCAAGATGTACTGCATATCATTATTTTGCAAGGCTTCTTTACATTTCTTTTTGCCTGTTGGATTTATTCTCTCTCCAATTATTACAGGGCCTACGCTTCCGCCTATTTGCTGCGTTTTATTATATGAACAAATGTATGTGTTGACATCTTGATTTTTTTGTATTGAGCGTGGTGTGTTATTAATGTCTTGAACTAGTTTTTTTATATGTGCAGGTGTAGTGCCACAGCAGCCTCCTAAGGCACTTGCTCCTAGAGCATAGTTTTGCATTTGAACATGGGAAAACTCCTCTGGTTCTACCTTATAAACATCTTTTCCATTTATTACAACAGGTAGGCCTGCATTAGGCTGAATACATACTGGAATGTGTGCATAGTGCAAAAATTGCTTAGCAAGTTCTATGTCTTCTTCTAAAGGCCCCCCGCAGTTAAAGCCTAATACGTCTACACGTAAGGCTTCAAGATATGTAACGCAGGTAAGGACATCAGCCCCTGTAAGAGTGCGCAAAGTTGGCTGAAAGGTCATTGTTGCTACAATGGGTAGTGAGGTGTTTTCTTTTACTGCAAGGACTGCGGCTTTTACTTCATATAAATCGCTCATGGTTTCTATTATGGCAAGCTCTGCACCTGCGCTTTCTGCCGCTATTGCAGCTGTCTTATACGATTGGTAGGCTTCATCAAATGTTAATGTTCCCATAGGCTCTAAAAGTTTACCTATCTGACCTGTATCCCATGAAGCATAGTGGGGAACTAATATTCCACTTTGTTCCACTTGTTCAATAGCTTGTTTTTCTAATTCTATGGCTTTTTTTATATATTCTTCTGCTGTGTGAGCACTGGAATTTGAAAGTTTTATTGGATTTGCGCCAAAAGAGTTTGCTGTAAGTACATTACAGCCTGCTTGTAAATACTGCTTATGAATATCTAGAATTATTTCTGGCTTGTAGAAGTTTAAATCTTCTGGGATTTTATAATTAATTACACCTGATTTTTGAATCATGGTTCCCATTCCACCGTCAAAAATGACAGGTAAGCCTTGTTTTATCTGTTGATTTAAAAACTCTCTAAATGATGGCTTTGTATTCTTTTGTGCAATATTGGCTCTATCCATAGCCTTTACTATAGC
>CAJOPO010000331.1 GCA_905236315.1 uncultured Treponema sp. | reverse complement strand
ATGTTGTAAGTCGCGCTATTATAGCGACTTACAACTCGCAGGAACCTCGAAAAACTTTCTGAAAGGGAGTTTTTCGAGGTTCCCATGTATATGTTGAAAACTGATTTCTGTGACATGAAAATTTGACATATTATCTTTTGTACTATATAATTTTAACATTAGGGGTAGTATGTGAATAGTATAAAGATAAAACTTATGATATTACTTTCTGCAATCGTTATTGTAGCGGTAATGTCTGTTGGCTTTCTTTCCTATAGACAAGCATATAATGAGTTGCGTTCTTCTGTAGATGAAACCTTAACCTTAGTTGCAGATAATGCTGCGCAAGAAATTTCTGACCAAAACGAAAAAGAATTTGCAATGTTAAGGGCACTTGCTTCTTTACCCATGCTTAGTGGAAATGATTATACCTTAGACCAAAAATGTGCAGAATTAAAGCAGATAGCGTTAAAAAATAGTACAAAATATGAAAATATAGCCTATTATGATAAAAATGGTCTTTCTATTGTAGGAGATGGTCGCTATCATGATTTTTCAGATTCTTCATATTTTATACCTACAAAGTTAGGCAAAGAATATGTTTCTGACCCAAAAGAAAACAACATTACTGATGATATATTAATGTTTTATTCTGTTCCTGTTTATGATGAAAATAATAGCTATAATGGGGCTATTGTTTCTGTTATACGTGGCAACTGGTTAAATCAGATTATTTCTAGAATTATAGTGGGAAAGTCTTCTCACCCTGGCGTTATAAACATGAAGACAGGAGATACTGTTGGTAATGCAAGCGATGTAAAAGAAAGAAATGGTTCATCTTCTGATTTAGATAAAAATAGTGAATTTGGAAAACTAATCGCGCGTGTAGTAGCAGGGCAAACTGGAATTGATAATTTTACAGACCCCTTTACGCATGAATATATGACAACTTCTTTTAGACCAGTCGGTGGAAATACTGATTGGGCTATACTATGTGCTGCCCCCTATAATGACTACTTTGATGGACTTAAGCATATACGCAATATGATAATTCTTAACTTAGTCATAATCTTGATTGTGTCTGCAACATTAGGCTATATATTTGTTTCTACAATGCTAAAGTCGTTAAAAATTGTAAAAACTTCTATAGAAGATATAGCAAGCGGTTCTGCTGATTTAACTAAGCGCATAGATGTTTCTTCTAAAGATGAAATTGGTGATGTTGTTGTAGGCTTTAATAAATTCACAGAAAAACTTCAAACTATAATAGCGGGCATAAAGAAATCTCGTGATGAGTTGGATATTGCAGGAGAAGACCTTGTTGCTAGTACAGACGACACAGGTTATTCCATTGCAGAAATATTGGGTAATATAGATTCTGTACATAAGCAGATTATTAGCCAGTCAGATAGCGTAACTCAGACGGCTGGGGCTGTAAATGAGATTGCAAGCAATATAGAATCCCTAGAGCACATGATAGAAAATCAGAGTCAAGGAGTAAGTCAGGCTTCTGCTGCTGTAGAACAGATGATAGGTAATATAAAATCTGTTAATGGTTCTGTAGATAAGATGGCAGAATCTTTTGACCATCTTTCTGCTAGTGCGCAACAAGGCTCTCAGTTACAGTTTAATGTAAATGAACGCATAGAACAAATAAAGAGCCAGAGTGAAACCTTGCAAGAAGCAAACTCTGCCATTAGTTCTATTGCAGAGCAAACAAATCTTCTTGCTATGAATGCTGCAATAGAGGCAGCCCATGCAGGAGAAGCGGGAAAAGGTTTTAGTGTTGTTGCAGATGAAATTCGTAAACTTTCAGAAACTTCTTCTGCTCAGTCTAAAACAATAGGTGAACAGCTTAATCATATAAAAGAGTCTATTGTTTCTGTCGTTTCTGCTTCTCAGCAATCTAGTGCTGCATTTTTAAGTGTTATAACAGAAATAAAAGATACTGACCAACTAGTGCGTCAGATAAAGGCTGCAATGGAAGAACAAGACTCAGGTTCAAGACAAATAAGCGATGCCCTTCACTCTATGAATGATAGCACTATAGAAGTACGCACTGCTAGCCGAGAGATGTCTGAAGGTAATAAGGCAATTCTTGAAGAGGTTAGAAATCTTCAAAATGCTACAGGGGTTATGCAAAGCAGTATGGAAGAAATGCGCGCTGGTGCTAGAAAAATAGATGAAACAGGAACTGCTTTAAGCGATATTTCTGAAAAAATGAAAAAATCTATAGAAGATATTGGCACTCGCATTGACGAATTTCAGGTTTAGCATAATAATGGCTACATGAAACATTTAAAATTTTTATGTAGCCTTATACTTTTTCTTATCCCTTGTTTTTTTATAGCGTGTAAAAAGAATTCTTCTAACACTCCTATAGATAATTTATATCAGTACAATTTGTCTAATGGTCTTACTTTATTTGTAGAAGAAGACCATACAGTTCCACTTGCTTATATAGAAATTGCTGTGCGGGCAGGTGGAGTAGCGCAGACTCCAGAGAGTGCGGGGTTGTTCCATTTGTATGAACACATGATGTTTAAAGGAAATGCTCTATATCCTGATGCGGCGTCTGTGCAAAGAGCGTTATCTGATATAGGTGTTGCTGATTGGAATGGAACTACAGGAACAGACAGAGTAAATTATTTCTTTACTATACCATCAAATAAACTTGAAACAGGTCTTGCTTTTTGGAATGCAGCAATTCGTACTCCATTAATGGAAAGTACAGAATTTGAAAATGAAAAGAAAGTTGTTCTTGCCGAAATCGAAGGAAATGCTGCAAGCCCGTCTTATGTATTTAAGTATTATAATGATACAAATCTTTTCCCTAATGCGCCTTATAGAACAGACCCTGCAGGTTCTATTCCTGTTGTTCGTAATGCTACTGTTGCACAAATGCATGATATTCAATCGCATTATTATATCCCAGAAAACGCAGCATTGTTTGTGGGTGGAGATGTAAATCCTAAAGAAGTATATGAATTAGTAAAAAAAATATACGGTGACTGGAGCAATAATGATGTTCCTATGCCAGAAAAAGCTCCTAAGCAGACTAATACACCTTTTACTAATGTAAAATATTCAATCATGCCTTATGACCGTATGCCAGAACAAATGGCTCAGGTATTTGTTCGCTTTAGAGGACCTGATACTGACTTTGAAGTGGAAGATACGTATATAGCGGATTATCTTTTATTCTTATTAAATGAACCAGAGGGGGCATATAAGCAAACTTTATCTAAAAATCAAGAGTTAGAAATTCCTTCTATTGATTATGTGTCTAGCTCATATACAACTGTGTGTGCTTCTGGTGCTTTTGAGTTTTCTGCGGCTATGCTTAATCCCCAAGAAAACCTTGCGGAAAAGGTGAACACATTTTTGGCGCAAATACAAAATGATATATTGCCCAATATCGCAAATAATGAAGAACTATATGCAAAGGATAAAAAAGATGGCATTGTAGACCGCTTAAAAAATGGAGATATACGAGGGGCAGAAACTGCTTCTGGTCTTCTTTCTACCTTAAGTTTTTGGTGGTGCTGTTCTTCCCCT
>CAJOPO010000330.1 GCA_905236315.1 uncultured Treponema sp. | reverse complement strand
TTACTAGCATTACTTTCTCCTTTATTTTTCCTACTCACTCTGTTTTCAAAGTTTCTTTCCCTTTCATTATCTTGAAATCTGCTTTTCACCTTATCCGCTACCTTGCTAGTTCCTTCTTTTATTGCATGAATCACTTTTTCTGTTGCCTCACTATTTTGTTTTTCTTTTGTTGTATGAACTTTTTTACCTTCTGATTTTGCTTCACTATCTTTAGTAGAATGTAATCTTCCGCCACTCTTACCCACTAATTTTTCCGTCTTTTCGCGTTTCTCACGGCTTCCTTTTTCGCCTTTTTCTCTCTTTTCTCTTCCACCCCTATCTGCTCGCTCCCTTGTTTCTCCCCTTCTTTTTCCGCCATTCAAGTTTACAAGCTCTTCATAGGTGAGTTCCACTGCAAAGTCTGGATTAAATTCCTTGTACATTTTTTTCATAATACTTCTCCTTGATTTTCGCATTATAGTCATACAGGGGCATTTAGATAACGTTTTTCGCTAAAAAAAGGTCATAAAAAGGTCATATTACCTTTTATGACCAAAAAATTAACAAATTGGCACACTTTTTGCTTGTAATTTGAGAATACTTCTATAGTATAATTCCTGTTAGTTGAAATTGTTTTGAAAATATGTTATAGTGGTTATATTAAGAAAGTGTCATGAGAAAATAGTAGTTTGAAAGATAAAGATATTATCACTATCACTTCGTTCAGAATAATACGCATATAATAATCTTTAATCCACCTAGTCTTTTTAATCCTCTCTAGCTAAATATCCATTTAATTCTAATTAAAATCAATACCATAATCTAACTAGATTACACTCCCCTTTATTATGTTCTTTATGCACCCTTTGTGTATAAAATGCTGTCCGTGATATTCTATAGCCCCTATGATTAAGAACAGCATTTTAAGCTAATTATTTTTGATATTCATCCATCAACTTTTGTAAGTAAGACCTATCTTTTGTCGCACGTTCTATATCATCTTTCCTATTATCAGAAATTAAACTAGAAAAAAGTGAAAGTATTTTATTTTTTCCCTGCTCGGCATATAGTTTTTGTTTTTTCTCACTTGTACGAAGTAATCAGCCACTATCTTAAAGTCGCTCTTAAACTTTTGTACGGTTTCATCTTCTAGCCATGCTATCTCAAACACATTGACCTTGTAATCACTTACATAAGGCTCTAACTCTTCTTGTGCAACAAACGGATTTGCTCAGAGCTAACGCTCTTCGCTTTTGTATGTGAGTACCGTTAGGTACGAACAAATCCGTTTGTTTCATCTTTGATTCATAACAAGTGTTTACAATTATAATAAAAAAAACACTAGCGAAGCAATTACATTCGCTAGTGGTGCAGTGTTCGAAAGAGAGGAAACAACTTTTACTTAAAACTTAGGCTTTAAATGAATCAATTTGCTGACCTATTGTATTAATTGCTTCTCGCACTTTATGAGAAATATCATTTAAAGCAACACCTGTTTCATTTATCTTTCTAGCCCCAGCAGACATCTCAGTCATACTTTGCTGCATACTAGAAGTAACATCTTGCAAGACACCCATTTCTTTCATAATGCGCTCGCTTCTGCCTGACATTTCCTTAGAAGACTTTCTAACTTCCACAGTGCTATCATTCATATCTTTTAGGGCACTAGTAATCTGATTAGAACCAGAACTCTGTTCTTCCATTGCAGACTTAATCTGCATAACAAGTTCATCAGTTTCCCTTATCTGAGAGGTTACAGCTGTAAATGCTTCACTAGACTCTGTAGAAGCCGCTACAACTTCAGAAATAGAATCTTTTATCTTATTAAGTTGCTCACCTATAGTGCGAGACTGTTCGCTAGAAGTTTCTGAAAGTTTACGTATTTCATCAGCAACAACGCTAAAGCCTTTTCCTGCTTCTCCAGCATGGGCAGCTTCGATTGCAGCATTCATAGCAAGAAGATTTGTCTGTTCTGCAATGCTAGATATAGCTTGGTTAGCCTCCTGCAAAAGTTCAGACTGACTTTCTATCTGCTTAATGCGTTCGTTTACGTCTTGCTGTTTATTAAAGCCCATCTGTGCATTAGAAGCCAAAGATTCAAAAGACCCCGCCATCTTGTCTACAGACTGGTTTACAGAAGAAATGTTTCCTATCATCTGTTCTACAGCAGCAGAGGCTTGGGTTACGCCAGACGCTTGGCTTTCTATCATATCGTTAAGGGTTGTTATGCTATCTGAAATATCATGCACAGCAGTTGCAGTCTGCCCCACACTAGAAGACTGATTAGTAATCTGTGAAGAAATGCCATCTATATTTGCAATGATTTCTGTTATGGCACTAGCGGTATCTTCTGCACTAGCGGCCATATCCGTACCCGAAGTGCTTAAATCTTTTTTAGAGTCCTTAAGTTCCTGCATCATTTTCTGCATGCGGTCAAGGAATAAGTCAAAGTGAATGATTAAATCTCCAATTTCATCTCTTATAAAGAGCTTACATCTCTTAGTTAAATCAGCATCGCCTTCTTCCAACTCCTTTAAGAAGTTAGTAACATTAGCTATGCGCCACATAAGCCAGCGAACAAATAAAAAGCTTATAACACCAAGAATAATAGCTATCAATCCTACTATGGGTGAAACAAACATTATAGTATTTCTTCTTATTGCACTGACTTCTTCAAGGCTTTTTGCCATAAATATCATACCAACTATAGAACCATCATCATTCTTAATTGGCACGTACATAGAATAAAAATCGTTCCCATCATAGGTTTCTTCTCTAGAAAAAGGAGCACCGTTTCGTAGAACTTGATTAATTACATCTGTATCAGTCAACTGTGTATTATTGAGTACAGAAACAGAAGATACCATACATGAAGTGTCTTTATATAATGCACAGCCAACGTCATAGGCGTTTTCCATAAGAGTAATAAAGTCATCTGTAGTTAAATCATAGGCAAAGACCGCAGCCCCTATAACTCTACCATTTGCGCGAATAGGACTTGCATATATGTCTGCAAAAGGAGAACTTCCTAAAGGACCATAAGAATAAGAATTAGAACCATTTAAGGCATTTCTTACTGCGGAAATGGAAGAAAGATTAGTTCCAGTAGAAATATTATGACCTTGAATAACAGTACCTGAACTTCCCGTAATAGCCATTATTTCAAAGTCTAAATCAGAAATATTTTCATCCACAATGCTCTTTAATGCTCTTGTATCATTATCTAGTATGGCATCTCGTAAGTCATATCTTCTACCAGTAATGGTTGCATAGCCTTTTAGTGTTATATTCCAGTCATCTAAAACACGTAAAGCACCTTCAGAGGTGTTAATCTGGCTTTTTTCTGTAGAAGCAATAAGACGCTGTTTATTTACTTCTATACATATAGTTTCCGTAATTACACAACTTAAAACTATTGCGCCCAAAATAATACCTATAAGTTTAGTACGAATTTGCATTCCCCTTTTTGCATGGGTATCAAACCTGTCTAATTCTTTACTTGCCATAGAACAACTCACCTGTAGTATAATTATAAAGCGTTTTGCAAATGCTACGCGATTATTTTAGGGAACCTCGAAAAACTCCCTTTCAGAAAGTTTTTCGAGGTTCCTGCGAGTTGCAAGTCGCTATAATAGCGCGACTTACAAC
>CAJOPO010000329.1 GCA_905236315.1 uncultured Treponema sp. | reverse complement strand
GTTGTAAGTCGCTATAATAGCGCGACTTACAACATCGCATTTTCAAAGTTGCCTCTAAAAACTGAAGTTTTTAGAGGCTCCCTAATATTAGTGCAAAATGCAAATTTATCGGCATAAATTGTGTTATAGTATACAATTTTTTATTATAAATGTATATAGAATAAAAACTCTTTAATTGCTTTTTTTTATCTTTATAAATATACTTAAAATTAATATGGCTTTAGATAAACAATCAAACCAAATAACACTATTTACTAATAGACTATTAAAACGCTATAAACTACTAAAGAAATGGGCAAGACACAATAAAGTTACATGTTATAGACTATATGATAAAGATATTCCAGAAATTCCTCTTGCTTGTGATTTATACACTTTTTTGCCAAAAGAAGTCTCAACCCCAGCTAGTGCTACACTCTTTATAGATAATTTAAATACAGCCATAAGTAATAATTATAAAGAAGCAGAAAATCTTTTAAAGCAAGAAAAAGATAGAACTTATTTACATCTATATTTATATGAACGTCCCTACTATAAGGAAGAAAACGAAGAAAAAGAATGGCTTTGTGCAATGGCAAAGGCTGCAAGCAATGTTTTAGATATAAAAGAAGAAAATATAATAATTAAAACACGCAAAAAACAAAAAGGAAATCAAGAAGGCCGAACTACTCAATATGAAAAAAATAACTCATTAAATAAAACAGAAGGTATTGTATATGAGCAAGGAGCGATTTTTAAAATAAACCTTTCTGATTATATAGACACAGGACTTTTTTTAGACCATCGTGTACTAAGAAACATAGTTCGTTTTAACTGTAAAGATAAAAGAGTTTTAAATTTATTCAGCTACACAGGAAGTTTTTCTGTATATGCAGCACAGGGAGAAGCTAAAACAGTAGAAAGTGTGGATATGAGCAATACTTATTTAGAGTGGGCAAAAATAAATATGTCATTAAATGGTTTTACAGATAATAATCGTTATATTTACACTCGCTCTGACGTGCTTCATTTTCTAAAAGAGAAAATTACTACTAAATATGATGTTATAATATTAGACCCACCAACATTTAGCAATTCAAAGAACACAGACACAGCTTTAGATATAAATAAAGATTGGCCTAATCTTGTGTCTAGTTGTATGAATATGCTTTCCTCTTCTGGCATTTTATATTTTAGCACTAATAGCAAAAAACTAAAATTTGACGCTTCTCTTTTAGAGCCTTTAGCCGCTTCTTTTGATATTAAAGATATAAGTGCAAGAACAATACCAGAGGACTATAGAAATTCAAAAATACATAGAGTTTGGCAAATAGTATCTAAAAGATAGCGTACATTTTGTAACACTCGACTTTTTAATTATTCCTAAAACCCGTTATATCTTTTACAATCTCAGAACTAATTAAAAGCCCTGCCACAGAGGGAACAAAGCTACAACTAGCAGGGATATATTTTTTTTTAGTATTAGCTTCTTCCTCGCATAAATCATTATTAACGCTACAAGGCTTTTCTTTAGAGTAAACAACTTTTAAATGTTCTATGCCTCGCTTTTTTAATTCTTTACGCATTACCCTAGCTAAAGGGCAAACTGAAGTTTTACTTATATCAGAAACCTCTAACATAGAAGGATTTATTTTATTACCAGTTCCCATACAACTTATTACAGGTACCCTACTTTCAAGAGCCTTTTGTACTATTTGTATTTTACCAGAAACTGTATCTATACAATCTGCTACATAATCATATAAAGAAAAATCAAAAACCTCTGATGTTTCTGGTGTAAAAAAGGTTTTATTAGTAAAAACTTGGCAATTAGGATTTATATCACATATTCTTTGAGCGGCTATATCAACTTTATATTTTCCTATAGTTGAATGAAGGGCGTATAATTGTCGATTTATATTAGTTATAGATACTACATCATTATCAACAAGGGTTATCTTTCCAACACCACATCTAACAAGGGCTTCTGCTACATAACTACCAACTCCTCCTATGCCAAAAACTATAATATGTGCATTACTAAGGAGATTCATAGATTCGCTTCCAAATATACGCCTTGTCCTAGAAAACTCATCCAACATATTTTTATATTCCATATAAAAATAAAAAACCGTTTACTAATGCGCGGCACTAGAGTCGAACTAGTGACCCCCAGCGTGTCATGCTGATGCTCTAACCAACTGAGCTAGTCGCGCATTAGTAAACGGTGTAAAAAAGACCCTAACACATTTGTGTTAGGGTCTTTTGCCAGCGGTCAGAATTGAACTGACGACATAAGGATTTTCAGTCCTCCGCTCTACCAACTGAGCTACACCGGCATTTATCATTGCCTGATGTTGCTACTATATTCCATTTTAGTTTTTGTGTCAATAGATAATTTTATTTTTTTAAGATTTTTTTTAATTTATAGAACTTGCAACAGAAATAACAATGGCACCTAACACTATAAGAACGGTTCCTATTACCTTCTTTAACGTAATTGCTT
>CAJOPO010000328.1 GCA_905236315.1 uncultured Treponema sp. | reverse complement strand
TTGTAAGGCGCGCTATTATAGCGACTTGCAACTCGCAGGAACCTCGAAAAACTTTCTGAAAGGGAGTTTTTCGAGGTTCCCTAATATAAATACAGATTTTTAGCCCTTGCTACACATTGTGGTGGCATGGAATTATGCAAAGCATACTTTATGTGCCATCACGCCTTATTCTACTATATACAATATTAAAGTTCTAGACTTCCTGCAAAATCTATTCCAAAAGGAGAACTTCGCCCCGTGCTATGAATATAATAGCGACCTTCTACACCAACTAAAAAAGCTGCTCTAGTAAGTATGCCAGTATTAAAACCACCTTTAAATAGGATTTTTAAGCTTGCATAGTCCTCAAACTCCATATTAGCGATATTAGCAAAGTCATTAGCGATATTAAAGAGCGCGAAACTTGAATTCTCATTTTTTAATGTAGCCGTATATCCTCCGTTAATTGCTATATAATTAGCAAAGAATGGCCATATAAACTTAAAGCCCTTTTGAATATCAAGACCAAACAAAACCGCTTCTACGTTCGCCTTAAGAAAATAACTTTCACTAGGATATAAACTTGCGCTAATGCTAGACGGCAAATTATAAGTAAGACCTGAAACACAGTCTATGGGAATAAGTTTAGGCAAGGTAAGTTTTACCGTAGGATAAATATTTTGGTATAGATTAAATTCCTTTGGGGTGAGCTTTTCTTGCTCATAATAATTGCCTTCTTTTAAGTCGCCTATTACTTTAAGCAAAAAAACATCATATACAGCTTTTAATGTAATACCAAATTTTTCATAGCGACCAGGACCTGTATAATGAAGATTAGTATATAGCAAAGCGAATTGATTACTTGTAAAAAAATAATTAGTTTCGTCATTACCCCTTGAAGAGCTGAATATTTCATCGCTATCAGAATAATCTCGTCTACCTATTCCTACTACATTTTGCTCCGTTAATGCAATTCTACTTATACCACTTGTAAATAAATCAAATTCCAAACCAATATTAGAAAGTGCCTGCTTAAAGCCTTTAGTATCAAAAAGAGAATTAAGACTTAGTGTATATGTGTAAAGGGGAGAGTTTCCGAAAGACGAAGAGCCATTAAGATTTAATGAAAGCCCGCCTTGTTTTGAAAAAAAGTTCCAACCACCTCCAATACTAAAGACATCTGAATTCCAAGGTACTGATGTAGTCCAACTAAGGCCAGGAAAAAGTAAAGATGAATTAACTCCGCTTGTATCAAAAGTAGTAAGGTCCGAATATGGTATAATAATTCCTCTATTATAATAGATAGATTTATACTTAGTAGAACTAGCTAGTATGTTTTGTTCTTCTTCCGTAAGAGAGGAGCCAGTATTAGAAAGACTTCCATCATCATAGTCTGCTATTGGAATAGAAGCACAAGGTGTTTCTTCTATATCAAGTATAGAAGAGTCTAGTATTAACAATTTAGAATCATTATAAAAAGCAGCTGAATATATAATACTGTCTTCTATTACTACAGGATTATACACACCACCAGAAAAATCATTTTGCTGCAAATTAAAACTTGCAGAGTGTAATACATTATCAATCTTTATAATGCCTAAGCGCGGGAAAGTTTCTTTTCGCCCCCAAGAAAAACTAAAAGAAATGGTCTCCTCGCTAGAAGAAGCTAATGCCATATCTTTTATACTCATATCAGAAAATGGCAAGGGATAATCATTACATTCAACTTTAGAACTATCTGAACATAAACCTTCATACACGCGAATAGAAAATTCAAGTTTTGTTTTATATATTAAAGCAAGTTTGCCATTATCAGCCCCTACTAAAGAATATGCAATATCTCCCCAATTAAATGGAATGGAACGAACTAATTTAGCATTTTTTATTTTATCATTTTGCATTTGAAGTTCATAAATGAATAAAGAAACTTCTTGACTTCTTGTTTTTACCGCTGCCAAATAATAATTACCATTTTCATCTATTGTAATAGAAGCATCTCTAAGTCCGTTTTCCTTTATATAAAACCAAGATTTTTTTTCTAAATCATAGATTTTTACCTGTGTTTTTAGCGATGAATGGTTATAATCGTAAGCACTCACAGCCATAAGCCTAGTGTCTATAGATAAACTTATACGATTTGCAGTCATATCACTAAATAGTTTTTTAGGCTTTTCCCACTTGCCATCTTTGTATTCACTAAGATAAACACAATAAGAGGCGGCATCCATATATGCAAGAATATTATTAGCAGATGTAATAGATGAATAGCGAGAATCTCTTTTGTTTTCTATAGAAAAAGAATCTACCTTCTTCTCTTTTTGTAAAGCAAAGAAATCTTGAATACCGTTTTCATCTAAGGGATTTACCTCTTTTACCTCTGGAACATATAAAGCATCTTTAAACTCATTCCACACATCATTTAGTTTAAGCCCATAGACCTTATTAAAGCAGTTTTCAAAACTATATAATAAAACATTATTAACGGCTGTATACCAAAATTGCGTATATTTTTCCATTCCATATTTTTCTTGTATATATTCTGTAAAAGGTCCTCCAAACGCATAGGCATCAGTTCCTCCAGGATAGCGGTCTCTAAAACCTGTTACATCTTTCCAAGAAGGAAAGTTTCCAGAAAGTTTTGCTTGGCGTGCTAAATGCAAGTAGAATGAATTATAAAGGCGACCTTCTCCGTGCCGGCTTTCGCTAGCCACAGCAGCTCCTTCATCTGTAAAAGAAGTTAAGGTAAGTAAGTTTCCCCAGTTATAAAAGTCTCCAAATATAGCATCAAAGGTCTTCCAAAAGCCACCTCTTGTATTTATTGTTACTGCATGAGTGAGTTCATGGCGAAAGGTGCCTAGTATAGTATCAGAAAACACTAGCATAGAATCTGTTGGTACAGTGTCTAGTAAAACTATGTGATTGTAATATACATTAGAGAACCAAGCGTTAAAAACATCAGTATTCGGAGTTATTACAATAGGAAGCCTAAAAGAAGGTTCAAGCCCTGCTTCTTCACAGATTTCGTTATAAATTCTATCTGCATTAGAAGCTAAAACCGCCGCTGTTTTTTCGCTTTCTTTTGGATAGATGATGTCAAACCATTGTGTTTTAACGCAGCGTACATCTTTTTGTCCCATCATAAGTCCTATATGAGCATAGGCATTATTACAAATAAAAAGAAGAGTAAGCATTAATAAAACATTTAAATGTGTTTTTCTTAAAAAACTGTTTGCCACCACAAAACTCCTTAATAAAAATCTTTTTCACAAAAAAATAGCCCTACAGAACACTTCTGTAGGGCTAGGCTAACAGGCGTCTAGCGGAATCGAACCGCTGCATAATGGTTTTGCAGACCACTCCCTTACCGCTTGGGTAAGACGCCTTACTTAAGAGAGTTTAATAAACTTATACGCTACCAAACACCTCTATATTAGTGATAATAGCAAAAGAAATAATTTATGTCTAGTAGTATTTAGATTTTTCTTTTTAAAAACCTGCCTTGTTATAGGGAACCTCGAAAAACTCCCTTTCAGAAAGTTTTTCGAGGTTCCTGCGAGTTGTAAGTCGCTATAATAGCGCGACTTACAAC
>CAJOPO010000327.1 GCA_905236315.1 uncultured Treponema sp. | reverse complement strand
CGCGACTTACAACATCGCATTTTCAAAGTTGCCTCTAAAAACTGAAGTTTTTAGAGGCTCCCTACATAGTATATGGTATTAGGGCGTATTTAGCAATAATCCATCAGTTTTTACGAGCATTTCTTTGATATTTCTTTCATTTGTAGAAAAATTAATACCAATACTAAATATTTTACGCTTATCGGCAGCATAGGGGGAAGCATATCCTTTTTGCTCTATCTGCTTAAGAGCTTCCTCTGCACTACTATCTACTTTAAACTCAAAGATATACACATACTTATCAGTTTCTACTATGCAGTCTGCTCTTCCTTTTGCACTATGTAATTCAACATGAACATATTTTCCTAACATCATAAATATTATGTATATGACATTCTGAAAATCTCTTTCTACCCATTCTAATGAGTTTGCATAGGGTAGACGTGCAAATACTGCAAAGAGTTGCTCCTTTACTGTGTTTATATTGCCATGTTCTATTGCGTTATCTATGGCATATATATCCATATTTGAATCGTTCTTATTTGTATTTAGATACGAGGGGGCAAGGCTTTCCATAAAACTGTATTTTACTTCGTCATTGGGATATGATAGTGTGTATCTTTCTCTGCGCTTGTCGTAGCTTTTTATTGTAAGGTAGCCACTCTGATATAATAAGGGTACTATGTCAGGATTGTCTGCTCTGTAATCTTGTATTTGCAGGGCACTAGCTTCTATGCAGTTACTAAAGTTCCTTATGTCATACGAGATAGCTTTGAGTTTGTTTATAAGAAATGTGGGTGTAGCTGTTTCAAACCAGTAAGAACCAAATGTTTTATGATTGAATGAGTTAAATAAACTATATGGATTATATACATTAGTTCCATTTGCACTAAACTTATAGCCGTCATACATCTGCTTAAGTTTATTAAGACATTCCTCCTTGCTTAGTTCTTCTTCAGTAGCAAGGGCTTCTATATTAGGCATAAAGTTATTTTCTAGCTCATCTTGCGTGATGCCACATAACGCACTGTATGCTTTATCCATAGAAATGTCTATAAGTTGGTTTAGGTCGCTAAATATGGATACTTTAGAAAACTTAGTTACTCCTGTAAAGAATACAAAGTGTAGGTATTCATCAGCGTCTTTTAGTGTGGCAAAAAAACTCTTAAAAAACTCCCTGCTCTTTTGCTCTAGTTCAGGATATAAATCCATAGTCTTTAAAATGGGCGTATCATATTCGTCTACTAGGACAACTACAGATAGCCCTGTTTTTTTGTTTGCGTTCTTTAAGGCAGCATTAAATCTTACGGGGAGAGAAAAACTTTCTTCTTTAGGAAGTTCATACTGTGTTTCAAAATCACTGATTGTGTATTTAAGTTTATCATAAAGACCGTTTTCTGTGGTAAAGTCCCCGCCTGCTAAACTGAACTTTATAACTGGGTATTTAATCCATTCCTGTTCTAAGTTTTCTAATGCAAGACCCTTGAATAAGTCCTTTTTGCCAAGAAAATAAGCTTCTAGTGTGGAAACAAGCAAACTTTTACCAAAGCGTCTAGGACGACTTAAAAAATAAGACCTACCTGTAGTTATTAATTTATGTATTAGTTCCGTCTTATCAACATAGAGATAATCTTCTTTTCTTAGTTTTTCAAAACTTTGTATTCCTAGCGGTAACTTACGTATATCTTGCATAATTACAATTATAATATTGCACATTAGGAATTACAATGCAATTATTCTGCATATACGTCATTTTTGCCCTCCCATAATTAACCTTTTCCAATAATCAAAGTAGGCTGCTTCTACATTTGCAGTCTTTAATGTTTCTGCATAAATCTCTGCTGCTTCTTCTTTTGTCCACATTGCAACATCTTGCCAGTCTTTTACAAGGTACAGGGGTAAACCTAAGGATTTAAAATAGCGGTGCATGGAGTTGTCTTCTACTAAAGGAACTACTCCTAAATAGATGGCTTCCCATGTTCTATGGCAATCAGGACCGTTACCAGAGGGGCTTGCTACAAACATATAGTGCGATAAGTCTTTGCGGTATAATCTACAATTCGTTATGCTACTTGTCTGCTCTGTTAGAGGGGAACTGCTTAGTTTAATAAAACATTCTGCGCGTTTTTCTGGATTTGTGCTTAGATTAAATGCCATAAGGATTTTTGGCTTTTTATGAATGTTCTTTATTTTCTTTTGTAAATGCAAAAAATCCTTTACAACTCCAGCATTGTGCTTCCATGCGTTTTCTATGCCTATGGGAATGGGGGTGAGCTTTGGGTGCTCTATAATGCAGTTTATAGAAAAACAATGCTGCACTAGTGGGTGCTCTATAAGCGGTAAAGCGTCAGTGCCTATTTTATAATCAGAATTATTTGTTATGACGGTAATGGGATTCTTTAACTTAGGAAGTTCTTCTTTTATAAACTGTGGCACAAACTCTGCATGCATAAAGAGAACTCCATGCAAGTCCTCTGCCTTATCTTTTCTTGTTTCATCGTATAGGCAGTCTGCTAATGAGCGGAATGTGTCTCCAGAGATAAACGGAAGAGATGAGGGTCTTCTATTAAGTTTTTTGTTTAACTTTAGGCATACGCTTTGCTCAAATTCAAAAGGTATGCACTGTAAATGACGTTTTATAAGCATAAAATATGGTACTATTCTATGTGTTAATCACTATTTTTTCAAGTTGTTTCCATAGCTTTGTATCATATTTCATAAAGGTACTAGAATTAGAACGGATAAAATATTTTACATTTTTATATGAGGGGGCTTTTAGTAAATCTTTAAGAATCCAGATAAATTTCTTAAACATTACAGGGCGGCCTGCATAGATTATGCAATAATTTTTGCCAACATTCATAGATTTACCTCTTTTATAATATCGTTCATCTTATGTTCCCATACTTCTTTTGTAAAGACAGAATTATATTTTTCTATGCAGGCTTTACTCATTTTGCTGTACTTTGTGCTATCAGTTAATATTTCTGTTATGGCACTAGCAAAACCTTCTGCGTCATCTGGAGAGTACACGTAGCCTTCTTTGCTATGGCTTATGGATTCAGGAAGACCTCCTGCATTAGAAACAACGCAGGGAATACCATGAGCCATAGCTTCTATGACAGCAATGCCTTGACTTTCGAGTATGCTAGGTTGAAAATATAGCTCTGCTTCTTTGTATAACTCTTCTGTATCATCTCTAAAGCCCAAAAACTTTACATTAGGAGCCTTATTAATCCTTTCTTTATAACTTTTTATGTCAACGTCTTTTCCTGCCCATAAAAATAAAACATCGTTTTTAGCTTTCTTGTAAATTAATTCTGCTGTTTTTAGCCATATATCAGGATTTTTGTAGTTAAGAAAATGCCCTAAAGTAAGAACTATGCGTTGTTTTTGTATATGATTTTGTTCTTTTATAGCTGTTTTTTCTAGGAACTCATTTGCCAAGACATAGTTTGCTTTGGCATAGTTTGTCCGTGCATAATTTGGAATAACCCTTGTTATAGCAAAAAAGTTTTTGGGCATAGCCTTTAAGAAAGTATTTGCGGCATACGAGGAAACATTTATTATTCTTTTTGTTTTTGAATCTATGTTCTTTGCAAATAGGTTTTTGTATAGATTGCAAAAAGGTAGGCTATCAAGGTTTTCATCAAATAAAGAGTGGCATATAATTATTGTAGGACACTTTGCTCTTAGATATGCAAAATAGTTAAGCCCTCCACCTTGAGAAACAAAGATTAGGGCTGGATTATATGTTTTTTCTAGCCGCTTCATTACTAGGTAATCTCTTATGTATAGATAGATATGAACTAGTTTTAATCTTCTGAATATGCGCATTAATATGTTTTCTACTTTATAAAATCTAAATAGATTTGTTGTAAAATGTAGTTTTTTATCATTTAAGAACTCTTTAGGTACATTTGCATATTGATGTTTCTGTAATACAATATGTACATTTCCTTTGCTTTTTAAGAAAGGAACAATCCTCTTAAAATATGTACCTGTTCCCCCCTGCATATCAAAATCTGCAATAAGTAATATATTCAATTTAGCTGTCCTTTGCCTTTTTGAGTTTTTCTCATATCTTCCAGAAGATATGCTCCTGTGTTTTTTCCTATAACAGAATCAATTTCGCTTTGTGCAGTAAGACCTGAGGCAATTAACTTTAATATGGAAAAATATATTCCATAGTCTTTGCCTATTTCACTAACTAGTATGTCTTTTCCATCTATTAAAAATGGAGAGGGCAT
>CAJOPO010000326.1 GCA_905236315.1 uncultured Treponema sp. | reverse complement strand
TTGTAAGTCGCGCTATTATAGCGACTTACAACTCGCAGGAACCTCGAAAAACTTTCTGAAAGGGAGTTTTTCGAGGTTCCCATAAACTGTTTAATTGAACATCTAGCAAGGCCATGTTATACTAAATGTATGATAGAAACCTACATTCTCCAGAATCTCGTAGCCTTTGCAGACTCTAATACGCTAGTAGCAGCAAGCGAGAAGGTAAACGTCACCCAGCCATCACTCTCCCGCTCCCTTCAAAAACTAGAAGACATATTAGGAGTTCCGCTTTTTAACCGCACTAAGAATACAATCGCATTAAATCAGACAGGTCTGCTTGCTGTAAAGTATGCAAGGCAAATTCTTTCCCTGCAAAACGAAATGGAAAGAGAGGTTTTAGATTTTTATAACAGGACAAGGGAAATAAAGATTCTTTCAATCGCTCCCATGCCTCTTCATCTTCTTTCTGAAAAGTTTGCAACAATCTTCCCACAAACAAAAATCCTAAGCGAAATAAAGGATGAAAACAAAACTCTTTTTTCTGCCTTAGAGCATGACAAGGCACAGATTATCATTACAACAGAGAAGCGAGTAGACGAACGATTTTATACTAGGGAATTTTTTGAAGAACATCTAAAAGTCTTTTTGCCTAAAAGCCATAGCCTTGCAAGAAGAAAATCTGTACATCTAAAAGACCTTGCTGGCGAAACTTTTATTATGAGCTCTGCACTAGGCTTTTGGACAAATGTAGTGAAAAGAGAGATTGAAGGGGCAAAGTTTATAGAACAGGATAATATTACTGATTTACGCGACATCATAAATCATTCAACTCTGCCCGCGTTCGTAACTGATTTTAGTGAAAAAGCCTCACATCTCCCCACACTAGAAAACACTGGTCGCATAGCAGTTCCCATTACAGATGATGCTGTTAATGTGCATTTTTATGCGGTGTGCCGTGTGGAGATAATGCGGCAGTTAGATGAAGCACTAGCGTAATGAGCACTAACTTTAGCCCTTACTTAGCCTCATAGGTAACTTTCAAGTTTAAGAATTGCTCTAGTGCTTCATCAGTGCGGTTGTAACGGCGTTCTCCCTTGTCTAAGGTTGCCATCTCTGCCATGTCGCCAGCATCAAGAGCAAAGTCAAAAAGGTCTATGTTATCTTTTATATGAGCCGTGTTTTTGCTTCCTGGAATAACAATAAAGCCCATTTGCACATGCCAACGAAGAACAACCTGCGCAGGAGATTTTTTGTACTTTGCTGCAATGCTTGTTACAATAGGACTTTCTAAAAGTTCTGCAGTCATGCCCTTTCCACCGAGTGGGTACCAAGCCATTATCCTAATGTTCTTTGGCTCTGTTACTTTGCGAAGTTCAGTCTGTGGGAAGAATGGGTGACATTCCACTTGAATCACTTGTGGAAGCTGCTTAAATTCGCTCAAAACATCTTCTATATACTTTCCTTCAAAATTCGATATGCCTATTGCTTTTATTTTACCTGCTTCATAAGCCTTTACAAGCTGCTTGTAGCCCTCGCGCCAGTTTTTAGTAGGCTGGTGGAGGAAGAGCAAATCAATGTAGTTAGTGCCTAGACGTTCAAGGGTTTCTTCCACTGCATTAGGATTTTCATACTCGCTAGGCCAAAGTTTCGTAGAAAGAAATATCTCTTCTCGTGCTACACCACTTTCTTTCATACCACGTCCAACAGCGCGTTCGTTTGCATAGGCATTTGCCGTGTCTATAAGCCTGTACCCCATCTTTAAAGCCTCGCGTACACTATTCTGTGCGTCAGCAGGTTCAAGGAGGAAGGTTCCAATTCCCACACTTGGCATTTTAACTTCATTATTCAATTTAATTAATTCCATAAACTTTTCCTGTGTTCTATTAGTTTTATCACAAAAATAGCGTATTTAGTTTTTAAATCTTTCTGCTTCTAGTGTGCGCACTAATTTAGCAGGGCTACCCACTACAACGGCATAATCGGGTACATCTTTAGTTACTACACTTCCCGCCCCCACAACAGCATGCTTACCTATGCAGACTCCTGGTAGAATACTTGCACCAGCACCAATCCAAGCGTTCTCTTTTATGAGAATTGGTTTACATAACAAAACTGCGCGGTCGTAAAGGTCATGATTATTTGTAAGAAGTTGCACGTTAGCTGCAATCCACGCTCCGTCTTCAATCGTAATTCCGCCGCGAGCCATTGTGAGCAAATTACTTCCGATGTAAACGTTACGCCCGATTTTAACGCGGTCAAAGCATACCCCTTGAAGTGGCGCGGTAATACGAGAGTTCTCGCCTAAGTTTTCTCCAAACAACTCCTTTAGTGCTTCATCATATTCTTTAGTCATTGGCATGGTATGATTCACCTTAAAAAGTGCCTGTATGTTTTTTACAGCAACTTTCTGTGCTTCCTCATCAGGAATACGTGGGTCAACAATTTCTTCTTTACAGTCCATAGTGTTCTCCTATATTACAAATGATTATTTTCCGCTCTTTTTAAGCCAGTCGTCTACGCTCTTTTTTGCTACCGTTCTATTTGTTTGTGCAGTCTTTCCTTGTATAGCAAGCCCTTTAGACACTGTTGCCCCCTTACAAGCAGAGCGTAGGCGGCTTTCTGTTCCGCTAAGGCCACTTCCTTCATGCGTACAAAAGGGAACTACAGTCTTTCCCTGCCAGTTGTGCGCTTCCAAAAAAGTGTAAACTGCCATAGGCATATCGCCCCACCAAATAGGATAGCCAATATAAATGGTACTGTAAGCAGAGATGTCTTTATCAGCCTTAAGTGCAGGGCGGGCTTTTTTCTGCTGCTCGTCCTTTGCCTCGTTTATAAGAGTGTTGTAACTTGTAGTTGTGTACGCTCGCACGGTTTCAAGTTCAAATAGGTCTGCACCTGTTTCATCTGCAATCATCTTAGCAACTATTGCAGTATTACCTTCCTTGATAATTCCCACATTGTATTGGTCACCAGGAAGTGAAAAATAAATGACAAGTGATTTTGAGTTTTGCATAGATGCCTCCTTTGCGACTTTGTTTTGTGCCATCGCTGTTCCTGCAAGAATAGTGATAGCCATTAGAATTGAAAGAAACTTTTTCATAAGCCTTTCTCCTTAATTACAGTACGTATACAAATTATAACACGGATGATTGCCTCTTAAATGGGCAAATTGTGCCAATATGTGCGATAAGCGACACTTTTAGTAAATATGCCTAAAAAATCATTAGTGCCATCAAATCCCACATACCTATGCTCTTATAATAACTGATGAGGAGGCGTTTTGTACAATAAAAGTTTTGCAATTAGCTATGCGTGAAACGCATAATGCTTTAAGCATAAATATGCTTTAAGCATA
>CAJOPO010000325.1 GCA_905236315.1 uncultured Treponema sp. | reverse complement strand
TTGTAAGTCGCGCTATTATAGCGACTTACAACTCGCAGGAACCTCGAAAAACTTTCTGAAAGGGAGTTTTTCGAGGTTCCCTAAAATTGATTCCCATGAAACCATAACAAAAGATGTTTTGCCCAAAAACACAAATAAAACTATTTTTTGCATAGCTTCATGCCATTTACAGTCACAAAGGCAATCTTTGTTCCTAATTCATCAGTTATATTTATTTGATACAAACAGGTAGAACGACCGTCTTTTATTAATACAGATTCTGCAATAAGTTCATTCCCCTTTACTGCACCTATAAAGTTTATTTGACTTGTAGTAGAAACAGTCTGACACTGATTAAAATTCGCAGCCACAGCAAAAGTATAGTCTGCAAGAGTAAAAATAGCTCCCCCCATTACACCACCATAGGCATTCTTGTGGCTATCATTTATTTTAAGGGAACACTTTGCATAATGTTCAGCTACTTTATCAATTTTTATGCCAGTAGTTTTTACCGCAAATGTATCTTTGCTAAAAAAATCACGAGCTGTTTCTAAATCATATTGCATATCACTCATAAACTATTAAACCTGCTTAAGTTCCTCTTGACTTACAGACCTAATTCCTGCCTTATCCAAAACCTCTTCTGTAGCAGGAATATCTGTACAACGAATAATCATATATGCACTATTAGATTTACGACCAGTAAAGCCATACATATATTCAACATTGCGGTCATTATCTGCAAGGATTTTAAGTATCTTATTCAAACTACCAGCTTCATCTGGAATCTCAACAACAATTACAGGTGTAGCCTTTACTATATAAGCAGAACGCTCTAAAGCCGCCTTTACCTGTTCAGGATTATCTACAATTATGCGTGCAATGCCAAAGTCATTTGTATCAGCAAGGCATAAGGCATTAATACTAATATTATGCTCTGCAAGTACATTTGTTAATTCAGAAAGAGCATTTTTACGATTTTCTATAAAAATTGAAATCTGATTTACAGTCATAATCTTCTCCTAATCATGCAATTTTCTTGTATCTATTACTCTTTTTGCCTTTCCTTCTGAACGAGCAATACTTTTAGGAGCTACAAGAGTAACCTTTGCCTTTATTTGCAAAACAGTAAGCAAGGCTGCTTCTAAAGTTTTTTCCTGCTGATTAATTTCACCAATAACATCACTAAACTTTTCAGGAACCATTTCAACTTTTATTTCAAATGTGTCTACATTATTAACACGTCCTACTATAATTTGATAATTTGGCGGATAACCATTTTGTAGCAATACACCTTCTATCTGACTTGGGAATACATTTACACCGCGAATAATGAGCATATCGTCTGTACGCCCCATAGGTTTAGACATACGCACAAAAGTTCGCCCACAAGAGCAAGGAGTTCTATTTAAAATACCGATATCCTTTGTTCTAAAGCGCATTAAGGGGAAAGCTTTTTTAGTTATGGCTGTAAAAACTAGTTCACCCTTTTCTCCATCAGGAAGCCTCTTCCCAGTTTCTGGGTCTATGGTTTCTACAATAAAATGGTCTTCATTTACATGCATTCCTTTTTGCTCTGCACACTCATAGGCAACACCAGGCCCCATAACCTCTGTAAGACCATAAATATCATAAGCCTTAATGCCCAAAGACTTTTCTATATCGGCCCTCATTTCTTCTGTCCAGGGTTCTGCTCCAAAAATGCCAGCCTTTAAGCATATATCATTAGGAGCAAGCCCCATTTCATGCAAGGTCTCTCCTAGATATGCAGCATAAGAAGGTGTACAAGCAAGGATTGTGGATTTTAAGTCCTGCATAAACGTTATCTGTCGCTTTGTATTACCAGAAGAAATTGGAATAACCTGTGCACCTAGTTTTGTAGCTCCGCCATGAACTCCAAAGCCACCTGTAAAAAGCCCATATCCATAAGATACTTGAACAATGTCATTTTCATCAGCACCGATTGCAACAAGTTGACGAGCAACACATTCATCCCAAATATCAAGGTCATCTTTCGTATATCCCACCACAATCTGCTTTCCTGTAGTACCAGAGGAAGCATGAATACGAACTACTTCGCTTTTAGGAACAGCAAAAAGCCCATAAGGATAAGTTTGCCTTAAATCATCTTTACAAGTAAAAGGTATTTTATCCAAATCTTGTAAGCCGTGAATATCACTTGGACTAACACCAGCTTCTTCACAGCGTTTTCTATAATATTCTACATTTTCATAAACATGACGAAAGTTCTCAACAAGGCGTTCTCCTTGCAGTTTTTGCAAAGCATCTAAAGACATACATTCTTTGTCTTTTTGAAAATATTTAGACATCACTACTCTCCACGCCCTAATCTAAAGGCTTTTTTATTTAAGTCTAAAAACTGAGGTTTTACTTGTTTTTCTATTGCACTAATCCAGGCATCTTCTGAAAAATCCATATATTTAGACAATCGCCCCATAAGGACTATATTTACAGCCTTTGCACTACCCGCTTGTAAAGCAAGGCTCAAACAATCTATTGCATCTATTTTTATTTCTAAGTCTTTAATTCTATCTTGCAAATCTTGAGGATATTCAGCATTCCCTGTAATAACAGGCATGGGGGCGATTTGTTGCGTATTTACTACAATTTGACCTGTCTTTTTTAAATAGTCTAAATATCTAGCGGCTTCTAACATTTCAAAGGAAACTATAAAATCCGCTTCTCCCTTGTCTACTATGGGGGAATATACCTTATCGCCATAACGCACATAGGTTACAACAGAACCGCCACGTTGGCTCATTCCATGTACTTCGCTTACTTTTACATCATAGCCAGAGTCCAAAATAACCTGACCTAAAGTCTTAGAAGCAAGCAAGGCTCCCTGCCCGCCTACTCCAACTATCAAAATGTTTTTTACCATTGCTTAATTGTAGCATATAAAAATTATGTTTTTCAAGAGAAAAATAAATATACGCTTCAACATTTGATTCAATACTTATTAAATCTGTTAATTTGTAAATACCTACAAAAGCAATGCTTTTAGGGAGCCTCTAAAAACTTCAGTTTTTAGAGGCAACTTTGAAAATGCGATGTTGTAAGTCG
>CAJOPO010000324.1 GCA_905236315.1 uncultured Treponema sp. | reverse complement strand
TTGTAAGTCGCGCTATTATAGCGACTTGCAACTCGCAGGAACCTCGAAAAACTTTCTGAAAGGGAGTTTTTCGAGGTTCCCTTAATTTTAATTATTCTTCATTTGATAAAAGTTTTAACATGGACTTAAAAGCAGAGCCTTCTTTTTTTAGTTCACGAGAGCCTCTTGTTATGTTGCACAAAGACATATTGTACTTACGAACAATTTCTCTTTGTGTAGTGCCTGCGGACAACTCTTTTACTATGTGCCACCTGTTTGCAGCATCCTGCAATTCTGCCTTTGTAAGCAAACAACCAAAAAAATCATAAATTAATTGTTCATCTTGCACTTTAGCTAATAAACTGCATATTTCCCTTATAGCATCGTTGTTTTGCTCATTGGGTAAAGATGTTTCATTTCTTGTTCGCATAAATAATTCCTAAAAAACAAATTCAAAACCAAGTGATATTTTAAAATAATTATCAGAATCTATTGTATATAAATTAGCAAAACCTGTATACAAACCAACACTAAGAGAAGGTATATAAAATTCTAAGCTACCTCCATAGCCCAAGCCCAAGGTTGATGCTATGACACCAACTTCTCCAAACGCACTTAAGCGAAGATGTTTTGTAAGATTCAAATTAGTTCCCAAAACAGCAGTCAGTGTTAAATGCATATAATCTGCATCATTCACATTTATTATGGTAGTATCTGAGAGAGAAGCAATAGCAAATTCAAACATATAAGTTATCATACTAATTGGGCTTAACTCAAGATTAGCACCTACAAATAAATGTTTTGCTAACCCAAAATAAAGATTATATCCTACAGTAATATAGCTATTATCTTCATTTCCTTGATTTGAATAAAGATTAATATTAGCAGGCACTATTAAAAAGCTAAAAGAGTTTCGCTCTTCTTGTATACTAGAAAACCAGTTTTGCTGTGAAGTCTCATTATCTGCATTAGATTTTTTTGATTTGGAAGCACTAGTTTTATTATTTGTATTATTAGAAGCTTCTGATGTATTATCTGAATCAGCAGATGTCCAATCCACATATACAGAAGGAGTATACTGATATTTTACAGATTTGCTTGTTGAAACATTTTTTATTGTAGAATTTGTACTTATATTTTTAAAAGTTATATTATTAACATTTACTGTATACCTTGAAGGATAGCGAGGTTTATCCGCAACAACAGAATAAGACACTAAAACTTCTATATAAGGTACATTCAATCTAAAAAAACTATCATAACTATCTACAGTATCTAAATATTCATTATATAAATCCTGCTTTTCTTGATAGTTTTTATCACTATAATGAGGAGTATCTGGAACTTTACTACCAGTTATCTCCTTATAACTTAAAAGACCAGTATCAGTATATACATTTTTTCCGCCTAATTTTACAGTAAGCGTATATTTCCACCCTTCTTTACCAATAGTGCCGTCATAATTACCTACGCGGAAATAAAGATTATCATCTGTTAAAGAAGAAAGTTCATAGCTTTGACTTTGAAGACTATTTAAATCCTGAATTATTTTTTCTTTTAATTGGGTCTGGGCTTTATTAGTTTTTGAAAGGACTGCATTTTCATTTTCTTTTTTTAAAGCTTCATATTTAGCTTCTATTTCTTCTAAATCATTTTGTAAAACTTGTTTTCCTCGCTCATTTAATGTTTTTCCATCAGCCTCTAATTCTGCAGTTCGGGGAGTACGATTACGGCGTTCTTCTTGTTCAGCCTGACACTCTGCGTCTAAACGAGCATTATATTCATCTATGCTTTCAGAAACATCAGAAACAGCAGAAGCTAAAGTCTGTTTTTCTCCTTCAATAACAGCAATACGCTGTATTGCACCTAAATTATCAGTACGATTAGCTCTTATAGAAGCAGCTTTTTCTTCTACTTCTTGAGATAACTTTAATATTACATTCTGTTTTTCTACATCACGCTCTGCATTTATTGCTGCTTCTTCCATTTTGCGTTGAGCATCTTCTTGCATACGTTTTATTTTGTCTTCTTCATTTTTTCTTTGCTGCTCAAGAAGTGCTTTCTGTGTTTCTAGTCGTAGTTGTTCTTGGCTGTCTGAGGAAGTTTCCTTTGATAAACGATTAAGTTCCGTTTGTATTGCAGATAGATTTTCTTCTGCAGTTGATATATCCTCTGATACAGAAGTGTCAAAATTACCTTGCTGAATAAGACGCTTACCAGCTGATGTAAGATTTACTCCTAACTGTGGCAATATATTTACTGTAAGTTCGCCATGTGCCTTTATTATATAATCAGCTTCTTCATAAAGATTGCGTGATGTATAGCCCCCTGTAGTGCGACCAGTTTCTATGTCATAGATTGAAGCAGAAGCACTGTAATAATTTATATTGTTCTTTACAATACGAGTAGTTGTTATTGTTATATAATTCTTTGCTTGAATAAGAAGTCCTAACTCTATTGGGTTATCTGCATATTCAGCACTTTCAGATTCTTTTTGCAAAGTTCTTATAGTCGATTTTTCATCAGAATTAATTACAGAAATATTTGAATAGTTTACAAGGTCATTTACAATATCTTTTTTTAACTTAGAAGTCATCCACAAATCGCTTTCATCTTTTAAACCATTTTCTATGGACGAAGTATAAACAAGAACACGCTGCCCTTCTCCACCATCACCTATAAAATAGCCGCTTTCTGTTTCTGAAAAAATACAAGGGAAAATAAAAAATAATAATATATTAAAAAGTAAAACTTTTTTTATATTCATATAAATAGTACTCCTTAATATAGAACATCAAATATACAGAAGTGTAACAACTGTCTGCTATGTAAAAAAACATTATTAAATATTCTATGATATTACAAGTCTAAATATTCAATACAAAGTTATTTTTATTGATTTTAACATTTTAAGGAAGCATTTTCAATAATTTTCGGGCAACCGGGATTCGAACCCGGGACCTCTAAGTCCCGAACCTAGCGCGCTACCAACTGCGCTATTGCCCGAAATAAACAAAAATCCCGCTTTAATAAGCGGGATTTT
>CAJOPO010000323.1 GCA_905236315.1 uncultured Treponema sp. | reverse complement strand
TTGTAAGTCGCTATAATAGCGCGACTTACAACATCGCATTTTCAAAGTTGCCTCTAAAAACTGAAGTTTTTAGAGGCTCCCTATACAAAATCTCCATATTAAACTTCTTTGCCAAATCTGCAATATTTTTATCTGTAGTTCCTTCTTGCAAAGAAATTATAACCGTATTATTTGAATATTCCCTATGCTTATCTACTAAGCCATTTTCCTCATATAAAACTTGTACGCTTTCACTATTTTCTAAATTACGTGTATTGGAACTATCTATAGAAGTCTTTTTTGCAGCACAGGAAATAATAAACGCTAATAATAGCACAGTCGTGGAAATTATAAATAAATAACTCTTTTTTATTTTCATATTACCATAACATATTATATCGATATAAAGTTACAATAACTACCTACATTATCCCACTTCTTCTAGTGCCCTGTCTAAGTCAAGAATTGCACTGCTATCTTTTATGCCAGGCTTCTCCTCAACGCCACTAGATACATCTATAAGCTCTGGCTCTGTTTCTTGAACAATAGATTTTACATTTTCAGGTGTAATTCCCCCTGCAAGCCAAAGTTTCACCTTGTTTTTTACTTTTATGACAAGGTTTTTATCAACTGTAACACCTGTACCACCTATTAATTTTTCTGTTTTTGAATCTATAAGAACTCTAGGCTCCCCTTTTTGGCATAAATCATCTATTAAAGACAAATCTTCTTCGCTCACTACATTTACTGCTGCATAATGAGGAATATCCATAAGAGAATCATCATTAAAGAATTGCTTAATTGCTGTAGTTCCGTGTAATTGAATAAAATCCAGTACACCTTCACGAGCAAGGGCTAATGCTACTTTTGCTTCCGCGCTATCACATTCTGTTATAACACCAACAAGAAATGGGGCTATCTCCTCTTGCCCTGCTGCAAATATGTGTTCATCTTGGCAGGTTTGATTAAACTGCTCATTCAATATTTCTTTTACCTGTTTTATGATTTGAGGCTTCACATTACGAACACTCTTTGCAGAAAAAATAAAACCTAAAAAGTCTGCTCCACCAAGTGCCGCATAAAGAGCATCATCAACAGATGTAAGGCCACATATTTTAAGAAAAGGCCTTTTTTTATGACTATTGTGAGCGCAGCTATCCTGAGGCAAAACATTCTTTTTATAAAGTTCAGTAGAATAGTTTAGCCAAGATTTTGCATTTGCACTATTTTTTGAATTAACAAAGGCGTCTACAAGGCACTTTGCATCTTGCGGATTACGAGCAGCCGCCTCCCCTAAAAGTAAAGCATTAAAGCCCATAGACCCCACAAAGTTAGCAGCATGCACTGTACGTATGCCACTTTCAAAAATGATTTTTAAATCAGTATGTTTACGAATTGCATTTAACATTATTGCAGGCTGCAATAAATCTATAGTAAAATCTGCTAAATCTCTAGCATTTACTCCACACACTATGTTGTTTTCTATATTAAAGTCTTTTAAGTTATTAAGCAAAACAGAAAGCTTTTCTACGTCCTGCATTGTGCGCAGTTCCAATAAGGCAGTCATTCCAAGCTCTTTACACCTTTTTGCCATTGCACACAAAATATCAATATCTAAAACTCTAGCAATTAAAAGAATAGCGTCTGCACCACACCTATACGCAATATCAACATCATTTACATCTATTAAAAAATCTTTTCGCAATATAGCAGGCTTACACTCTCCTTCAGCATAAGAAGCATTGTCTACAGCATTTGCAGCGTCCACTAAATCTTGAAGGCTGCCTTTAAAATAGTTCTTTTCTGTAAGAACTGATAGGGCAACGGCATTTGCCTTTATATAGCTAAGGGCTGTGTCTCTTGCATTTAGTGAAGGGGCAATATCTCCTTTACTTGGAGAAGCCCTTTTTATTTCTAAGATAACGCCTTTTCTTTGAACAAGGGGAATGGGTGCACTTCTAGGTCGCTTCTCTGGTACATTCACCCCCATTGTAAAACCTAAACGTTCTATATCGTCTTTTCTCTTTTGTATTATTTCTTCTAGGATATTCATAAACTCTTTTTTTTACCTATACGTTTCTTATATCTTCTAAAGTACCGCTACAGTTTTCTATTATACTTTGCACTTGGGATAAAGAAAGCCCTGTTACACGTAAAGTAATTCCTCTACGACTTGAATCTTTAGAATCTGCTGTAACAAAAGAAACAATATTACCATTTAAATCTGCAATCTGCTTAGACAAGGCACTTAATGCTCCAGGCTGGTCAGGTACAGAAAAAGTCGCCCTAACTCCTGCATAACGTGTTCCAAACATATCTATAAATGCACGGAACAAATCTCCTTCTGTTATAATTCCCACAAGCAAATCATCACGCATAATGGGTAAGCAACTTATGCCATAATCAGCCATAAGGCGAGCAGCCTCTTCTACAGTTTCATTTTCTGTAGCCGTTCTCACCTTCCTTACCATAACCTTTTCTACAGTAAGTTTGCTTAATAAATAACTTAATTCAAACATATCTAAGGTAGTAGCAGAACTAGGAGTTGACTTTATTAAGTCCGCCTTTGTAACAATGCCCGCAAGACTACCGTTTTTTCCCAATACAGGCAATTTGCTTACGTTTTGTTTATTCATTATCTCTGTAACCTCTGGCACAGAAGTATTTACAGGAACCGTTACAGGATTACGTGTCATTACATCTTTTACAAGCATTTCTTTTCCCCCTTTATGACCCCAAGTAAGCAGATTTTACTGCGCTATCATTAATTAAATTACTAGCAAGTCCACTCTTTGTAATCTGCCCTATCTCTAATATATATGCACGAGAAGCTAAAGACAAGGCTTTATAAGCATTTTGTTCAACAAGTAAAATAGTAGTACCTGCGCTAGAAATCTTTTGAACTATATCAAATATTTCATCAACTAAAATAGGAGCTAGCCCCATACTAGGCTCATCTAAAAGTAAGAGCTTAGGGCGCGTCATAAGACTTCTTCCCATAGCAAGCATTTGCTGCTCTCCACCGCTTAATGTACCTGCCATTTGCTTAAATCTTTCTTTCATACGTGGGAATAATTCAAACACCCATTCCATATCTTTTTTTATGCCGTCTTTATCCCTACGAGTATACGCTCCCATTTCAAGGTTTTCTTTTACACTCATATTGGCAAATACCCTTCTTCCTTCAGGCACTTGCACTAAGCCCATAGAAGCGATTTTATCAGCAGGCATATTGGTTATATCCTTACCGTCAAATGTTATAGTTCCAGCAGTTTTTTTTATAAGATTACTTATGGAATGGAGGGTTGTAGTTTTTCCCGCGCCATTAGAGCCAATTAAACTAATTATCTCCCCTTCTTCTACATTAAAGGAAATACCTCTTAGAGCCTTTATAGAACCATAAGACACAGCTAAATCTTTTACTTCTAATAAAACACTCATTTTTCTACCCCTGCTTCAAAACCAGAACCTAAATATGCCTTTATAACATCAGGGTTAGATTGTATTTGAGAAGGATTTCCTTCTGCTATAACTCGCCCATAATTTAATACCATAAGACGCTCGCATATTCCCATAACTAGTTTCATATCATGCTCTATAAGCAACACAGTTAGATTAAATTCCTTACGAATAAAAGAAATCATATTCATAAGTTCTTCTGTTTCCTGCCCATTCATTCCAGCTGCAGGTTCATCTAACAAAAGCAATCGCGGACTACTAGCCAAAGCCCTACATATTTCAAGTTGACGCTGTTCCCCATAAGGAAGATTTTTAGCTAGTTCCCTGCTTTTTGATTCTATATGGAACAAAGAAAGTAAATACTGCGTTTTTTCTTCCATAAACTTTTCGTCATCTATAAAGCGATTAGTTCGGAATAATACATCTATAGGATTTACAGAACGACTTTGATGTAAAGCTATCTTTACGTTATCTGCAACAGATAAGGCTCCAAACAATCTTATATTCTGAAAAGTGCGAGCAATGCCTATGCGGTTTAGTTCAGCAGGGGATTTTTTATTTATTACTTGCAAAGTTCCATCACGGCCAACAAATGTAATAGTTCCCTCTGTGGGTTTATATATGCCAGAAAGCATATTGAATACTGTAGTCTTCCCTGCCCCATTAGGTCCTATAAGACCTATAAGCTCCCCTGTGTGCAAATCAAGGCTAAAGCTACTTACAGCTCGTAAACCACCAAATACTATAGAAATATCTTTTGCTCTTAAAAGTAATTCAGGATTTGCCATTTATTTAGCCCCCTTTTTACTCTTACCAAATGTAAATATTTTTTCATATAGTTTTATAAAACTCAATTCCTTAGTACCCAAAAGCCCCTGCGGTCTAAAAAGCATTACTAGAATAAGTATAACAGGATAAATTAAAAGTCTATAATCCCTTAAGAAGCGTAAAGCCTCTTGCAATATAGTAAGAACAAAGGCTGCTATAATGCCACCTGTTATGCTGCCCATGCCTCCTAGCACTACAAATATTAAATCATTTATAGAAGCATTAAAATCAAAATCCTTAGGCTGAATAAATCCAATTAAGGGCGCATAAAGAGCACCTGCCATACCCGCTATAAAAGAAGCAATAACAAAGCCTATCATCTTATAGCGGAATACCCCTACGCCAGTGCTATTTGCGGCAATTTCATCTTCTCTTACTGCAAGAATTGCCCTACCGTAAGTGGAACGTAAAAAGTTTTGTAGTAAAATTATTACAAGAACTAGGGTTACTACTACAGAAATATAAGAAATCATAGGACCATATTGTAATGAAGAGGTAAATATAGTAGAAAACTGCATTCCATTAGGACCGCCTGTTATATCCTTTAAGTTTACCATTACAACACGTATAATTTCGCAAAATGCAAGGGTTACAATAGCAAGATAGTCCCCTTCTAGTTTGAGAGTCGGAAAGCCTATTAAAAAGCCAAAAAATGCCGCTATAAGTCCCCCCAATATAATACTTATGGGTAAGGGTATATGCAGATTTGAAGTCAAAAGCACAACGGAATACGCTCCCAATGCTTCAAAGCCTGCTTGTCCTAAAGATAGTTGCCCTGTTATGCCGCAAACCATATTTACACTTATAGCAAGAATAGCGTTTAATGCCGCAGTAGTTAAAACCTGAGCGGGATAGCCTTTTATAATATGCGTTTGTATTAAAAGAGCTGGTATAATTATTACAGCAAGGGATATACAGCCCAAAACAATCATATTACGATGTAGTGTTTTTTTATTTTCCATATATAGTCCCTTAAACCTTTACAATTTGTTTTTTACCAAGTAAACCAGAGGGCTTAACTAGCAACATAAGAATGAGTATGCAGTAAGAAATGGCATCTGCATACCTAGAAGAAACATAGGCCTTTACTAAAGTTTCTACTATTCCCAAGAGTACACCCCCTGTCATAGCACCAGGCACGCTTCCAATTCCACCTAAAACAGCGGCAACAAAGGCCTTTAAGCCAGGAATATAGCCCATAGTTGGTTCAATTTGCGGATACGCTGTAGCATATAAAACACCACCAGCTCCAGCTAGAACAGAACCTATTACAAAGGTTATTGCTATAGTACGGTTTACGTTTATTCCCATAAGGCTTGCAGCCCCCATATCATAACTTACAGCCCTCATAGCTTTTCCTGTACGTGTGTAATTTATAAGAAAGGTAAGCAAAAGCATAAGTATAATAGAAGAAGTTATAACTATAATCTGAATTGTAGAAATAGATATTAGACCATCTGGATAAGAAGGAGTTATAAAGCGATATGTTTTACTAGCAAGAGTCGGAAAAGGGCGCGAATTAGGACCAACAAAGGGAAGCACCCTCATTAAATTTTGCAATATCAATTCTACGGCAATGGCCGTTATAAGAGAGTTTAATCTAGGGGCAGAACGCAGAGGTCTATACGCACAGCGTTCTATCACAAGACTTAAAAGCGCACAGGTAAACATTGCAGCAAGAAGAGCCATGCAAAAGCCAAAGGGAGTTGCTCCCATAGCACGTAAAACAAAGTAACCTGCATAGGCTCCCACCATCATAACATCTCCATGTGCAAAGTTAATTAGTTTAACAATTCCATAGACCATAGTATAGCCCAATGCAATAAGGGCATATATTCCGCCTAAGGAAATACCGTTTATCAACTGTTTAAAGAACGTATCCAAACTGTCCTCCAAATATAAAAAAAGGGGTACTTTGCCATAATAGCTAAGAACCCCTTTGTTTCTTCTATTTTTAGTCTAACAGATTTTAATTATTAATGTCAACGGTTGCTTCATACGCTGTAGCAAGAGAATTACCATTTTTTACAAGTTTTATCATAACAGCAGATTTTACAGGATTATGTTTTTCATCAAAAGTAATATGTCCTGTAACATAGTTGCCATCACTTGCTTCTAGTGCATCACGCACTTTTTCAACATCTGTAGTTCCTGCTTTTAATATAGCGTCTTTTAATAGATACACACTATCATAGCCCAAAGCAGCAAAAGAGTTTGGAGCTTCATTATACTTTGCTTTAAAAGCATTTACATATTTTTGTACAGCACTTTCTGTACTGTCAGAAGCATAGTGGTTTGAATAATAGCCATTTAGAACTTCATCTCCGCCTTGATTGCCAATTAAACCTACAAGACCGTCCCAGCCATCCGCTCCTACAATAGGAGTATTTATGCCTTGTGCGCGTAGCTGTTTTGCAATAAGGGCTACGGTTGCGTAATAGTCAGGCAAGTAAACTACATCAGGATTTGTAGCTTTTATCTTTGTTAGCTGGGCATTAAAATCTTTATCGCCACTATTATATGACTCGCGAGCAACAACCTTTCCACCTAAACTTTCAAATTCCTGCACAAAGTTTTCTGTAAGACCTACAGAATAATCATTGCTTATATCAAACAATATAGCAGCGGTCTTTGCTCCAAGATTGTCTTTTGCAAACTTGCCACCAACTTTTCCTTGGAATGGGTCTGTGTAGCAAGTGCGGAATATGTAATTGCCTGCGTCTGTTAGAGAAACCGCTGTTGCAGCAGGTGCTATTTGAATGACCTTATTTGCCTGTGCCTGCTGTGTTATGGCAATGGAGGCTCCTGATGTGAGGGAGCCAATAATAAAGCGTACGCCGTCTTGTGTAGTTAGTTTCTTATAAGCATTTACAGACTTTGCAGGTACTCCTTCATCGTCTTCGCAGATGAACTGTAACATTTGACCATTGACACCTCCTGCTGCATTAATTTCTTCAACAGCAAGGTCAATTCCTTTTTTACATTCTAGTCCATATTCTGTATATTGACCAGAAAGTGGAGCCAAGCCACCAATTTTGATTGTATTGCTGTTTCCTTTTGAACATCCTGTAAGAGTTATAAGAGCAGTTGAAAAAAGTGCAATTCCTTTTACTGCAAACTTAAGATTTTTAGCTAGTTTTTTCATATTTCCCCCAAAAACTTTTCTTATAATAGCGAGTTTTATATTCTTAGTAAAGAGATTTATGAAAATTTATGTATCATACTTGCATATTTATACAAAGATAGTGTATCGCTATTTTTATTAACAAACGGAAATTTGTTCGTAGCTAACGCTACTCACTTTTTTATGTGAAGGACGTTAGTCCTGAACAAATCCGTTTATTTTTTAGCTCCATGTAGATTACGCTATTCACTCGTTAAAAGTGTTAATCGCTCCCATTTTAATGAACTCCCTGCAAAATTTACAAGTAAACCGACCTTCATTCTTGTTCCGTGTAAATAGTTTATAACTTGCGCCTTATTTGCGTTTACAAGATGAGAAACACATTTTAATTCAACAATGATTTTAGGCAACCTCGAAAAACTCCCCTGAATTTACAAACAAATTCAAATATGCTAAAATTTCCATATGAAGAAAGAACGCGGATTTTTTG
>CAJOPO010000322.1 GCA_905236315.1 uncultured Treponema sp. | reverse complement strand
TTGTAAGTCGCTATAATAGCGCGACTTACAACATCGCATTTTCAAAGTTGCCTCTAAAAACTGAAGTTTTTAGAGGCTCCCTATATAAATCAGTGCTTCTTTTTTATAAAATGAATACAGAAAACATAAAAACAATAGTTAAAAAACAAGAGTTTATTGAAAACTTCTCAAAAAAAATAGAAGACAGCGTTTTATATACAGAGCCTGTAGAATTAAAAGCCGCAGGAAGTGCATTTAGAGAATTAAATATAAAAGCAGATAACTCAGACACTTCTGTATGGGGGCTTTTAATAATTTGCATTAAAACAGTATATTTTTTTATTCCACCTTCAGAAAATTATTTTACTGCAATGTTATTAAAGACAGCAAACAAGGTAACTACAGACGAACAACTTGTAGATTTTAAGAATCTAAAAAATCTAAAACTTATGCTTCCAAGGAAAACCTTTATATCCATTTTTAATAGTAAACATGAGAGAACTATTAATGCCCAATTTACACCTAAAAATGGAGGAACTGAATTATTTAGTTTATTATTAACAAATGAGGCATATCCTGTTTTAAAACAAATAAAAAGTGTTCTTGATGAATAAGTCGATAGTGCTACATCTTGTAACACAACAAAAAAAGGGAACCGCCTAAGCGATTCCCTTTCATTTCTATGAATGAACTATTTAGTTACAGTCTATTTTAATTCAGAGAAATATTTGATTGTGCGAACCATCTGTGAGGTATAGCTGTTTTCATTGTCATACCAAGAAACAACCTGTACTTCATACAAATCATCAGCAACCTTGTTAACCATAGTCTGTGTTGCATCAAACAATGAACCAAATCTCATTCCGATAACATCGCTAGAAACGATTTCATCTTCATTGTAACCAAATGTTTCTGGGTCAGAAGCCTTTTTCATAGCAGCATTAACAGCTTCTTTTGTTACATCGCTACCCTTTACAACAGCAGTTAAAATTGTTGTTGAACCTGTTGGTACTGGGACACGCTGTGCAGAACCAATTAATTTTCCGTTCAATTCAGGGATTACTAAGCCAATAGCCTTTGCAGCACCTGTTGAGTTTGGAACAATGTTCTGAGCACCAGCACGTGAACGACGTAGGTCCCCCTTTCTCTGAGGACCATCAAGAATCATCTGGTCACCTGTGTAAGCATGGATTGTAGCCATAATACCGCTCTGAATTGGGAAAGCGTCATTAAGAGCCTTTGCCATTGGAGCCAAGCAGTTTGTTGTACAGCTAGCTGCAGAAATAACAGTATCACTTGCTTTAAGAGTTTTGTGGTTTACATTGTAAACGATGGTTGGAAGGTCATTACCTGCAGGAGCAGAAATAACAACTTTCTTTGCACCAGCTTTGATGTGTTCTTCAGACTTTGCCTTTGAAGCATAGAAACCTGTACATTCAAGAACAACGTCTACACCAATTTTTCCCCATTCAGGAAGATTTGCAGCATCAGGGCCTTTGCACTTATAAATAACAATTTTCTTGCCATCAACTACGATATAGTTGTCTTCGCCTTCGCCATCATGAGACTCTACAGTATGTTTTCCTTCACCAATGCGTCCCATATAGCCACCCTGTGCGGTGTCATATTTTAAAAGATGTGCAAGCATTTTTGGGCTTGTTAAATCGTTGATTGCAACTACTTCATAACCTTCAGCAGCAAACATCTGGCGGAAAGCCAAACGACCAATACGACCAAAACCATTAATAGCAACTCTAACATTAGCCATAATAATAAACTCCTATAAAAAGAAATTATTTACTTATAATATAACGCTATTTCTGAAATAATTCAATACTTAAATTAGGTGAATTCGACATAAGACGAATAAAAGTTTACATAAATTTTATAAAATATAGCGTTCCAAATTTTGGTCTTGAACAATTCCTTTTAATTTATCATCAACATAAGCTCTATCTATGGTGATAGTTTCGCCTTTATGTTCATCTGCATTAAAATTAAGTTCTTCAAGAACTGTTTCCATAATAGTATGCAATCGCCTAGCACCTATATTTTCTGCATGGGAATTTACATCTTCTGCAATGAAAGCCATGCGTTCTATAGATTCTTCATCAAATTTGAGTGTAACACCTTCAGTTCCTAATAGGGCTTCATACTGCTTAATTAAAGCATTTTTTGGTTCAGTTAAAATACGCTTAAAATCTTCTTTAGTTAAGGCTTCTAGCTCTACACGTAAAGGGAAACGTCCCTGCAATTCTGGAATAAGGTCACTAGGAGCAGAAAGGCTAAAGGCACCTGCGCCAATAAATAATATATGGGTTGTATTTACTACCCCCCACTTTGTATTTACATCACTTCCTTCAACGATAGGTAAAATGTCACGCTGAACACCTTCACGGCTTACATCTTGGCGACCACCTTCTCCACCTTTTGTAGCTATCTTATCAATTTCATCAATAAATATTATGCCACTTTGTTCAACTCTCTGTTTAGCTTCATCGGCTACCTTATCGCTATCAGTTATGCGGTCAAGTACATCTGCCATTATAATTTGGCGTGCTTCTCTAACAGAAACAGTCTTTCTACGACTATGACCACCGTTAAACATTTCTTGCAAGCTATTAAGGCTTTCTTCTATATCCATAGGATTGCCACTACTAAACATTTCCATTCCAACTCTCGCTTGCTGATGAACAGTTACTTCTACGGTACGGTCTTCTAAGCGACCTTCACGGAGCATTGTGCGGAACTTTTCCCTTGTAGCACTCATGTCATTTTCAGAAGAAGTATCTTGCTCTTGAGTCTGCTCCTTTTCTTCTTCGTTAGAAGGAGCTTCATTAGTTGCGTTTTCCGTTTGGTCAGAAAGTAGATTTTCTCCATCAGGTTTTGCAACACCAATTCTTATAACGCCACCTTGTACAGGAGAGTTATCACCAAATATATTTCCTAAAATACGAACATTTGCCTTTGGAGCGGCGTTTCTTTTTTCTTTTTTAGAAGCACTTCCTGGTAAAAGTAAATCTAATAGCTCGTCTTCCACCATAGGCTCCGCTTTTGCCCTTAAACGTTCTTGAGTTTCCGCTTTTACCATATTATAGCCTACAGCCATTAAATCTCTAACCATGCTTTCTACATCACGTCCAACATAGCCAACTTCTGTATATTTTGTTGCCTCTACTTTTAAAAATGGTGCTCCACAAAGTTTAGCTAATCTACGAGCAATTTCTGTCTTACCAACACCAGTTGGTCCTATCATAAGTATATTTTTAGGAGCAACCTCTTCTCTAATATCTTCTGGCAATTTTATACGACGCTGTCTATTACGCAATGCAACGGCAACAAATCTTTTTGCCTTATTTTGTCCAATTATATAACTATCAAGACGCTCAACAACTTGAGCAGGTGTTAATCCATCTGGATAATTATTTTCTGTAACTAAAGTATTTTCTTCCATAAAATTATAACTCCTCGATTGTAATGTGGTCATTTGTGTAAATACAAATCTGGCCTGCAATTTTAAGAGACTTTTCTGCTATTTCTCTTGCAGAATAATTACTGCTTTCCATATATGCCATAGCAGCCGAGTATGCGTAATTACCACCAGAACCTATGGCTATAATATCATTTTCTGGTTCTATTACATTGCCATCTCCAGAAATAAGCAAAATTTTTTTCTTATCAGCTACTAATAACATAGCATCTAATTTGCTCATGGAACGTTCTGTACGCCATAATTTTGCAAGTTCAACAGCGGAACGAGTAAGGTCGCCGTTGTATTCCTTTAATTTATCCTCGAATTTATCAAACAATGTAAAAGCATCAGCTACAGAGCCAGCAAAACCAGTAAGAACCTTACCGTCATATATACGCCTAACTTTGCGTGCATTCCCTTTTACAACAGTATTGCCTGCTGTAACTTGACCATCACCTGCCATAGCAACATTATCACCTTTTTTTACAGCAATAACAGTTGTACTACGTATTTTTGTTTCTGCATTTTCTTGCATATAAAACCTCCATCAATCATTTTTGCCACTATGAGGAAAAGCTTGGTTATAAACTTCTTTTAAACGCTCCGTTGTTACGTGCGTATATCGCTGAGTAGTGCTTAAACTTGAATGACCAAGCATTTCTTGAACCATTCTTATATCAGCTCCATTAGTAAGCATAACAGTGGCAAAAGTATGCCTAAAAGCATGGGGCGACATATGTTTATTACTACCTTCAACTCCCGAATATCTACTAATAATATAACGTATTCCCTCAGTAGTTAAGGGGTTTCCATGTTGATTAACAAAAAGAATATCATCTTCATTGCAAACATTAGGAAACTTAGATTTTTTTTCTAATAAATATGCAAACAATGCCGTTCGAGCATCTTCTTCAAAAAAGACATACCTATCCTTTTTACCTTTGCCAACTACTATGGCACTAGTTCTTTCTGAATTAAAATCCATAAGTCTTAATCCTGCAGGTTCACTTACACGGCAACCAGATGAATATAGCATCTCCATAATAGCTTTATCACGTGTTTCCCATAATAAAGGCTTTTTTTCTGGAAGAAGACATAAATCATCTATTTCGCTTTGAGTCATAAAACGAGGAAGATGCTTAGGAGCTTTTAAGGATTTTAATTCTAATGCAATATTATTTTCAATGTAATTAAATTTCTTGCAATAAGAGAACATTCCCCTTACTGCAACAATAAAGCGATTTATAGACACTGTTGAATACTTTTGACGGCTCATAGTGCTTATACAATTTCTTAAGTCTTCTACTTCAATTTCTGAAATAGGTTTTTCTTCGCCTAAAATAGATTTTAAATGTTTTAAATCATTTTTATAGCCTATCAGTGTATTTTTAGAAAGACCTTTAGCAGCGTCCAAGTAAACAATAAATTCATCACATACTTTATTTAAAGGAACTTTTCCCATTTTATTATTTCTCTATGCCTTAGTCTGTTGTTTTTTATCCTCTTCGTTGGCCTTTGCAAATGCACCTGCATCTTCTTCTGCAACAGCCTCTCCTGGTGAATGTAAATAATCGCAATTAGGATTTATGCAACTTTTATAAGCACCATTCTTTTTATCATATTTTTCTACAAGAAACCAGCCACATTTAGGACAAGAGGTATCAATAGGCTTAAAATGTGTTATAAAACTGCATTTAGGATAATTTGTGCAACCATAGAATTCCTTTCCACGTCCCTTGTTTTTTCTTGCAACAATATTTCCATTACAATTAGGCATAGGACACTTAGCTAACGGAATACTCTTTGTGTTATGACATTCTGGAAAACCTGAACATGCCAAAAAATATCCAAAGCGGCCTAATTTTTTTAACATTGGCTTTCCACATTTTTCGCAAACTTCTTTAGAATCTTCGTCTAGGAAACCTTTTAAACTTTCTTGAGTTTCCATTACTTTTTCAACTTGGTTTATGAAAGGTTTATAAAAATCACCTATCATATTATTCCAAACTAGTTCATCTTGCTCTACTTTATCCAAGTCATTTTCAACATCAGAAGTAAATTGTTCATTTATAACATTAGGAAAAGATTCTACTAATATTTTGCAAATAGTACGACCAAGTTGAGTAGGAACTAACTGCTTATTGCTTCTTGTAACATAATATCTATCCAACAAAACAGAAATTATAGGGGCATAAGTTGAAGGACGACCAATTCCTTTTTCTTCCAATATTTTTACTATAGAAGCATCAGTATATCTTGCAGGTCCTTGTGTAAAATGTTGTTCAGGATAGAATTTAGTGCTAGTCAATTTTTCATCTTTTTTTAATGAAGGCAAATATCCATTAGTTTCATCTTTTGAGGAAAGTAATTTTATTACAGAATAAAAACCTTTTTGCACAAGTTTAGAAGCACTAGAACGAAATAAAGCATCGCCTGCTTTTATATCTACACTAACAATTTTTGACTTTGCATTATTCATTTGGCTAGAAACAAAGCGTTCCCAAATTATAGTATATAATTTTAACTGGTCTCTATTAAGATAGTCTTTTATACTATCTGGCGTGTATTCTACAAAGGTTGGACGAATAGCTTCATGAGCGTCTTGCGCAGCCTTACCTACAGAATATTCTATCTTTTTTTCTGGTAACTCAGAGGGAAAATTATTTTCTATCCACTGTCTAACATCATTTATAGCAGTTTCTGATATACGAACGCTGTCTGTACGCATATAAGTTATAAGACCAACTCTGCTAGAACCTATTTGAACACCTTCATATAATTGTTGAGCAATCTGCATTGTTTTTTTAGAAGTAAAATTTAATCTATTAGCAGCAGCCTGTTGCAACTTAGAAGTAGTAAACGGAGCTTTAGGGCGTATAATTTTTTCGCTTTCTTTTACATCAGAAATTATGCAATCATTATTTTCAATTTCTTTTATAATATCATTTACATCTTGTTCAGTTTTTAATTCAGGTTTATTATCTTTATATTGTACTAATTGCGCTGTAAATTTACTCTTTCCTTTTATAAAATCAGCATCAAGAGACCAATATTCTTCGGGTATAAAGTTCTCAACTTCTTTTTCTCGCTCACATATAAGTCTTAAGGCTACAGATTGTACACGCCCTGCACTCAAACCATTTTTTACCTTTTTCCATAATATAGGACTTAAATTATAACCAACTAATCTATCTAATACTCTTCTAGCTTTTTGAGCATTTACTTTTGCTTCATCAATGGCACGGGGGTGTTTTACAGATTCTTTTATTGCTGTAGGAGTAATTTCATTAAAAACTATACGCTCTATAGGTGCAGTAGTTTTTTCTGCTAGAACGTTATTTAAATGCCATGCAATAGCCTCTCCTTCGCGGTCATTATCAGAGGCAAGCAAAATTTGACTTGAATGTTTAGCGTCTTTTTGTAGTTCTTTTAGTAAACCAGCTCTTCCCCTTACTGTTATATATTCTGGTTGAAAGTCATGCTCAACATCAATCGCCATACGACTTTTAGGTAAATCTATTAGGTGTCCCATAGAAGCCTTTACTGTATAACCTGTTCCTAAATAATGTTCTATAGTTTTTGCCTTAGCAGGAGATTCTACAACAACAAGTATTTTATTCTTTTTTCCAGATGAAGTTTTTTTCGTTTTTTTCTGAACATTTAAAGCCATATCATACCTCAAAAAAGTTTTAGCTGAACTAAATCTGTTTCTGTGCCATGCATCACATACTCACTTAGACAAAGTTTATAATCGTTATAATTATTTATAATAGTTGCACCATCTTCTATATAATGCCATGCTGTTCTATTTAAACTCGTTTGAGCTTTTTTACTAGCATCTTTATGCAAAAAATTACGTTTTTTTTCTTCTATACTTTTTGCTTCTTCACAAAAGCAAGCACTATGAAACATAAGTTCTCTATTATAATCTAATGCAAAATCAGCAGTAATAAGTGCTCCACTGCCAGGAGGGGCTTGCATTACAACAATCCCCCTACATAAACCAGCTACAATTCGATTACGATGCACAAAACGCCAGTTTTCTGCAGGAATACCAGGAGCATATTCACTTACAATGCAACCGCCACC
>CAJOPO010000321.1 GCA_905236315.1 uncultured Treponema sp. | reverse complement strand
TTTGACTTACCTTTTGTTTTAGATTTTTCATTTCACTCTCTCTTTGTAGCACTTTATAACACTTTACTTTACTTGGGAATACAAATCAGCCATTTTTTCTCGCCATGAGGACTTATTATCTTTGTCTTCCCATTCAATAATTTTTTTTATTGTAAAGTGCTTCATATCTCTAGTATTCGGAAAATTAATTATGCCAAATCTTCCTTGTCCTATATACGCTAGTGTATCATTAGAAGAGATGTGTTCCTCTGTAGAAATCATTTCTAATACGCAATCAAAATGCACAGGTTCCCCTGTCTTTTTGTCTGCCATAGCTTGTGTCATATCTACAATAGGCTGACCACAGTGCTTACATAGAACTTTTTTAGACGCTTTAAACGCTTTTATAGCTTCTTCCTCTGTTCTTACTTGTTCATTAGTAACAGCCTTAGGAGGACGAAAAACTTTAGGTACAATATTTTGAACCTGCTCTACTCTTTTTTCATCCTTAAAGCCATTACTTTCAGAACTATTTTTCCAGTGGGAATTATGCTTTCGTGTGCGTCTGTCTTTATTCATAAGTCTATTTTACTATATAATCAATATAGTTTCTAGTAGACAGAGCGGTTTAAACTTTTAATACATCTTTTCTGCTGCTCTGCCGGTTACACTATGTTTTTCTACAATTTGACGACTTACTATAAGGGCTATGCGTTCTATTGCTCCGTTTACGTAATTTTCATCCTGGATTTTCATTTGTAACTCCTTTATTCTTGGAGAAACAGTTGTTGGGTTAGTGGGACTTTTTATGACCGGCATTTCTCTACTTACTCCGTAAAAGCATTAACAATGTGGTGCACCGGCTCCAGTCCCGGAACATCAATGGCAAGTACATCAAATCTTATTAACTTGCAATTATATTCTCGATGATTTTGGAGGTAAAATTTAGCAGTTTTAATTATCTTTTGTTGCTTACGTTTGTTTAATTCATGGGAGAGTAGGTCTATATCCCCATTGGGAAGATACTTTACTTCAATAAATACTAAAAAATCGTCTTTTAAGGCTATTATATCTATTTCGCCTTCTCTTATATGAAAATTTCTATCTATGATTATAAAATTATTCTTTCTTAAATATTCGCAGGCTTTGCTTTCTCCTGCCTTTCCTTTTTGAACGCTTGATTGCTTTATTACAATTCCTCCAATTCTGTTATATCATCTAGCTCTTGAACTTCTTCTAGCTCCTCTAAATCTTCTACAGGGGCTGTTTTCTTTAGTGGAATTGAGGAATCTGTTATAGGACTTCCCGAAGTGAGTAAAAAAGGAACTTTCCAACGTCTTATTGCTGCTATGTGATAGCGTTTAGCAGGATGACCTGCAGCTAGAAACATATTAATGCCATCATCAAAAAAGACAGGAGCTGTAAAACGTACTCCTTCTGTAATAAGTTTGCAGTCTATTCGTTGTAATGCCATTATATTTTACCGTTTATAAGTTGTATCTAAAAGAAAAATGACTTTAGTAGCAAGCAATAGAATATTCTTCTATATACTTGCCACATAAAGTTATATTTTTAAGGTTTATTTTTTCTTTCCTTTTGAACTCTTATTAGCAGCAGCTTCTGCAGCGGTTTCTGCTTTAATTTCTGCCATAAGAGCCTGTTCCTTAGCTGCATTTGCATTTGCCAAAGCATTTGCTTCTGCAACACGTTTTACAGATTTTGGGTCAAAAGGTTCCTTAATCTTTGCTGCCTTACCAACCTTGTCGCGTACATAGTACAACTTTGCACGGCGTACTTTACCAGGTCTTACAATCTCTACCTTTATAACACGTGGGCTGTTTACTGGGAAAATTCTTTCAACACCAACGCCATAGCTTTCTTTGCGTACTGTAAATGTTCTGCGTACACCGCTGTTTTTAAAACAAAGAACAAGACCTTCATAAACCTGAATACGCTTTGTTTTTCCTTCTATAATCTCAAAATACACCTTTACAGTGTCGCCTACCCTAAAGTCAGGAATATTAGGCTTCTTTTGCTGTTCTTCAATAGTCTTAATTAAATCCATCTTTATCTCCCTTACGCTTCAATCTTTCTTGAATGGAACGTAATTGTTTACGCTGCTTGCGGTCATTCTTAAAGTCTGAATGTTCTGCAAGAACCTCGATCATCTTTTCTGCTTCTTCAGAAAGAGTACCTGCTAAACGAGCCTGTGTTATTAAATCAGGTCTATTCATTAAAGTCTTTTGTAGGCTCTTTCTAAGTCGCCACTTTCGGATTTCTTCATGATTTCCCCCTGTTAATACTGAAGGAACTTCAAGCCCCTTATATACACTTGGCTTTGTATACTGGGGATATTCCAAAAGGTTGTTGTTAAAACTTTCCTCTGTTAAAGACTCACTATTGATAACTCCATCAATCAAGCGGTAAACGGAATCAATAATAACTGTTGCCGCTAATTCCCCACTTGACATAACATAGTCACCTATAGAAAGTTCTTCATCCACATACATGTCTATAATTCGCTGGTCAATGCCTTCGTAGCGACCGCAAATAAAGATAAGTTCGTCTTTACAACTTAAGGTTTTTGCTTTCTTTTGTGTAAAAGGTCTTCCGCTAGGCGTTACATATATAACATATTTTTTGAATGCCTCTACACTATCAAGAGCTCTACCTAAAGGTTCAGGCAACATAAGCTGACCTGCCCCTCCGCCATAGGTTGTGTCGTCACATGTTTTGTGTCTATCATAAGCAAAATCTCTGATATTCACTAAATCGTAGGCAATAATTCCCTTCTCCACAGCCTTTGCCATGATCGAACTTTCAAAAAAAGCTTGTGGTATGCTAGGGAATAAGGTCAGCACGGTAAACTTCATGAATTATTCCTTAATCCAGAATCCAGAGGTGCATCAGCTGCATTTTTTTGTTCTCAACATCGACTTCCCCAATAAACTCATTCTTAAATGGGACATATACTGTGCGCAGTTTACCACGCTTTGTAAATTTTACGTCATTTGTAAGTAACATACAGCACTCGGATAGCAAAATCTCTACGAGATAACCTGATCCGCCTTCCACTACGTTTGTGACTGTGCCAATCGTATTTTCGTTAGAAAGTACAACCGGTGCATTATCTGCCACTTCCTTATACCATATAGAACAACCTTTTAAGTCTTCTATATACCATTCCCCTTTTTTTAGAGGATGTGCATATTTTCTAGGAACTACAATCTGCCATCCATTAAACTTTGCAGCTTTTTCGGATGAATTTATTTCCTGTAGTTTCATATACAGGATTGCTGAAGCTTCTTGTACGTATTCAATACTAAAACTTTCTGTTGCAGTACCATCTGTTAAAACAACTTCCTTCATTCGAGCAAAATGCTCATATTCTCCAGAAGTGCTTTCTACTTTTAATTCGCCCGATAACCCATGAGTACCACGAACGATTCCAACTACAAATTGCTCAGTCAATGAGTATGTCCTTTAGTCTAAAATCTCTAAACTATAACGCTTGCTATCTTTGTTTGAAGCCGCGCTAAGAACTGTACGCAATGCCTTTGCAATACGCCCATATTTACCAATAACCTTGCCAATATCGCCCTGTGCAACACTTAACTGTAATACAGGACCACGTTCGCCATCGATTTCCGTCACAGAAACTTCGTCAGGATTATCGACCAATGATTTAGCAATATATTCAATCAGGTCTTTTTCCATCGATTGCTCTCCTAACGGTTATTTGGAAATTTTAGTTCCGTCAACTGCTAAACCTGTTCTGTGGAACAGTTTTTTTACAGTATCAGTAGGCTGTGCACCAACGCTAAGCCAATACTTTGCACGTTCTTCGTTTAAAACAACCTGTTTGTCTTCTGCTGCGATTGGGTGATAATGACCAATTTCTTCTACAGAAACACCATCGCGTGGTTTTTGAGCATCTTGAATTACAATACGGTAGTCAGGACGCTTTTTTGTACCAAGCCTCTTTAGTCTGATTTTAACCACTTGTTAATCCTCCAACAAATAAATTAAGAAATTATATTTAATTATGACACTTTAGTCAATGAATTTTACCTACGTTGTCATGGAAATCAATTTTCAAGGGGGTGCCCTTGAACCCCATGATTTTTAGCAGCATAATTAATTCTTTAAGGGAGCCTCTAAAAACTTCAGTTTTTAGAGGCAACTTTGAAAATGCGATGTTGTAAGTCGCGCTATTATAGCGACTTACAA
>CAJOPO010000320.1 GCA_905236315.1 uncultured Treponema sp. | reverse complement strand
TTGTAAGTCGCTATAATAGCGCGACTTACAACATCGCATTTTCAAAGTTGCCTCTAAAAACTGAAGTTTTTAGAGGCTCCCTTTACTCCTTAACTTTTCAATGTATTCTTGTGCGTCTTCACCCCATGATGAAACAGTGCTTGTGCGAATTGCATTGAGTTGAGCTTTTACAAACTCGCTTTTATTTTCAGAGATGAGAATTGTTACATTCTTCCCTTCATAAGGCTGTAAAAGGTCATCAGTTATTGAAACGGTATTGTCCTTTATGCTAGTTGCCAATGCTAACATAAAAACCTCCTAACAGAAAAAACTTTCTTTTGTGTATGTTTTATAATCTTAATCCATAATTTAACATAGCAGACTTTTAAAATAAACTCTAGTATTTATGTTTTTTTTGCTTTATAATTTATCTTATGAAAGAAAAACGAAAACTTAGATATTTATCTAGTCTTATAGTAAAATTGCCCTTGTATTTGGCACTTTTTTGCGCACTTTTGTGTATGGTAAATGGTCTTTTAGGTTATAGAGTGTTCAAAGGACTTTTTGAAGAACAATATGAAGATATAACACAACAGTTTGCATATACAGCACTTTCTTATATAGATGGAGACAGCATACTTCGTTATGCGCGGGACCAAGAAGTTGACGAAGAATGGCGCATTACAGACGAAAAGCTAAATGTACTTACAAATACAGCAAATCTTGCATATATATACGTTACTGTTCCAGATGAAACTTTTGAATCCCGCATATATATATATGACACTGTGCACCCTGATGTTGTAAACGGCAAGGCTTATCCTCTAGGGCAAGTTAATTCCTTAAAGAGATACGATGCCGATTATATAGACCACTTAAAGCAAGTTATGCTACAAGGCGACCCCTACATACGCTTTGTCTATAACAAGACTGGAGGACATGTTACAACTTCTATTCCTGTAAAAAACAAAAATAGTGAAGTGGTAGCAATCTTAAGCATAGTAAAGCCTATGAGTGAGATAAAAAGTTTTAAGAGCCGCTATTTATCTTCTACATTTTATTCTTCCGCCATCGCTACCCTATTATTCGTAATTATCTATGTAATTATTCTAGTGTATCGCCTAATAAATCCAATAAGGCTCATAACCCATGAAACAGCGCATTTTGCAGAACACAAGGGTATGCTTACAGGCCGCTTAAATAAAATAAAGGGGCAAAGCGAACTTAGTTTACTAGCGCGCTCTGTTGAACAAATGAGTGCTGATATGCTCAATTACATAGATGAATTAACCCACGCCACAGCAGAAAAGGAACGCCTTAGTGCAGAATTAGATGTTGCAACGCAGATACAAGCCAATATGCTTCCTAGAATATTCCCTCCGTATCAAAATCATCCAGAAATTGAATTATTTGCAACTATGGCCCCTGCAAAAGAGGTTGGTGGTGATTTTTATGACTTCTTTATGGTAGGAGAAGACCACTTTGCCGTTGTTGTAGGAGATGTTAGTGGTAAGGGAGTGCCTGCAGCCTTGTTTATGGTGATTGCAAAAACACTTCTAAAGAACGCAGGAACTCAAGGAATGGGGCCTGCTCAAATATTTGAACTAGTAAATAATCAACTTTGTGAAGGTAATGATGCAGGGCTTTTTGTTACCTGTTGGATAGGCATTTTAACCATTTCTACAGGGGAATTGCGCTTTGCAAATGCAGGTCATACTTCCCCAGTTTATTATCATAATGGCACTTTTGAATATCTTACCTCTAAACCTAACCTTATGCTTGCTGGTATGGACGGAATGAAGTACAAAGAACATAGCATTACATTGTCCAAAAATGACCGCCTTTTTGTTTATACAGATGGTGTTACAGAAGCAACTAATTCTTCTAATGAACTATATGGAGAAGAACGCTTGCTAAAGGCTATAAAACAAACAGAAGGACTTTCTACAAAGGAAGTGCTATCTGTAGTGCGCAAAGATATAGACAGTTTTGTAAAAGAAGCTCCTCAGTTTGATGATATTACAATGCTGGAACTACTATTTAAGTAGGAGATGAGAGTTATGCAAAGTAAATTATTAGCAGCTACAGATGAAAATATGGCGACTGTGAATGATTTTATCCATAGTTTTTTGCCAGAACACTGTCCTTTTAAGGTGTTAAACCAAATAGACCTTGCCGTAGAAGAAATATATATAAATATAGCGCATTATGCTTATAAGCCAAACGTAGGTTCTGTAGAAATAACGTGCGATACTCATAATGGTGATTCTGAATACACCATACTCATTATCTTTAAGGATTCAGGAAAGCCCTTTAACCCTCTTGAACGCCAAGACCCAGATATTACACTTTCTGCGGAAGAACGCAATATAGGAGGCTTGGGAATATATTTAACTAAGCAGTTTATGGACGAGGTAAAATATGAATACAAAGATGGATTTAATATTCTATCTATAAAGAAAAGTTTTTAAGTGATATTACAAAAGATATGTTGTATTTTATACTAAGAGAAAGTGTAATGTCATTATGAACTAATTATGTTACCCTGAATTTATTTTTGCATCTTCTTTACTAGACCCCGAAATGAATTCGGGGTAACATTGAGATAAAACTAATGCTGTATTTACACTATAGAAAGAACAGAATCCATTCCTGTAGCTTCAAACACCTGTGTACAGAACTCAGAAGGATTACGAACTGCAAGCCTTCCGTTTATTCCTGCCATTAATTTATGAGCCATCAATACTATACGCAAGCCCGCACTAGAAATATATTCTACATCTTTTAAGTCTAAAACAAGAACTTTATATCCTTTTGCACATTCTCTAACTCTTGACTCTAGCTGCGGGGCTGTAGTCGTATCTAGTCTGCCTGAAATAAAAAGTTCTACAGTATCTACTCCGTTGCTTTTTTCATTAATATCCATTATATATAATTCCTTCCTTTCTATTTTCCCATTTTCTATAAAAAAGTCAATCATTTTTCGTTGTATTTTTCTCCTTTTGTGATATAATAATTCAGATTAATTGCAAAGCTAGTTAAATTCAAAAATTGTTCTTGCGGAGTTTTATATGTTATGTTCAAAGTGTGGTTCTAAATTAGCAGATGATTTTAAGTTTTGCCCCTATTGCGGAACGGCGGTTTCTGCTTCTGCATCTAAAAATGCTGCAATACCAATGGCTGTAAAAAATGATAATATTCCGCGTCTTATTTCTATACAGGGCGGAATATTCGTAATGGGCGCGAATGAAGCAAATAGGAAAATCTCTCTTTCTGGTTTTGACTTTGGAGAGGTGCCTATTACTCAAAAGCAATATGAATATGTTATGGGAAAAAATCCTTCTAAGTTAAAAGGCGAAAATCGTCCTGTAGAATGTGTAAACTGGTGTGAAGCCCTCATTTTCTGCAATGCCCTTAGCATAATGCAAAAACTTGTTCCCTGCTATAGCATTGGTATGGCTACTGACTTAACTACTTTTGAAAGTTCTAGTCCTGTTTGGAAGCGCGTTGTCTGCAATTTTACAGCAAATGGCTATAGATTACCTACAGAAGCCGAATGGGAATATGCTGCACGTGGTGGCAAAAATCACAGCCCTTATCAGTTTGCTGGTAGCGACAACATAAGCAAGGTGGCATGGTTTGGGGAAAACAGTGATGTTACAACTCACGATGTAGGCACAAAACTTCCTAATGCCTTAGGTCTATATGATATTAACGGCAATGTTGCAGAGTGGTGCTGGGACTATATGGGTGAACTAGGTGTGCAGCCTTTAACAAATCCTCACGGGCCTCAAATTGGTTCTATGCACGTAAAACGCGGGGGAAGCTGGCTTGATGATATGCAACAGTGCACTGTGTTTTATAGAAGTGGTAGTGCCCCCACAGGAAAGAGTAGTAGTTTGGGCTTTAGAGTATGCCGTACCTTACTAGGAAGTGCCATGTAAAAAAGGTACAACCTTTATAGTGCAAAGGTATAGCCTTTAGGGTGTAAAGGTACTATGTTTATGGTGTAAAGGTATAGGCTTTGTGGTGCAAATCCTATACCTTTTTTTGCAATCTTAAATATTTAGGGAACCTCGAAAAACTTCCCTTTCAGAAAGTTTTTCGAGGTTCCTGCGAGTTGTAAGTCGCTATAATAGCGCGACTTACAACATCGCATTTTCAAAGTTGCCT
>CAJOPO010000319.1 GCA_905236315.1 uncultured Treponema sp. | reverse complement strand
TTGTAAGGCGCGCTATTATAGCGACTTGCAACTCGCAGGAACCTCGAAAAACTTTCTGAAAGGGAGTTTTTCGAGGTTCCCTAATATGATATGTTTTTAGGTAATTATATTTTACTGCTTAACTCTACTGCATTATTTATTAAAAAAAGTTGACAGGTTTAATCAACACGTGTTACAATTTTTATAAAGGTTATTCACAGGAGGAAATGATGAATAAAAAACTTGTAAACTTTACATTTGCAATATCAGCTGTTGCCTTAGGTTTATTTGCTACAGCTTGTAACGGAAAATCAAGTGCTAATAGTTCTTCTTCAGCAAAGGCTAGTGGAGAACAAAAAATAACACTTACTGTTTGGGAATCCTTACAGGGACCTGATGAGTTTATTAAGCAGGCAGGTGAGGCTTATACAAAACAACATCCAAATGTAACTATAAAGTTTGTGAATGTTGAATTAGGTGATGCTGCAGGTCAGATTGCATTAGACGGTCCTGCTGGTGTTGGTCCAGACTTATTTGCCGCTCCCCATGATAAATTAGGAGAACTAGTAAGTGGTGGACACGTACTTCCTACAGTAAATCCAGACCAAGTATCAAACGAAGTTTTGGGTGCTTGTGCTACAGCTCTTACTTATCAAGGAAAAATGTATGGCTATCCAGAAAGTGCAGAAACTTATGCTTTGTTCTATAATAAAAAACTTATTTCTGATAATGAAGTTCCTAAAACATGGTCAGAATTAGTTGAATGGACAAAGAAATTTAATGCAGCAAATCCAGGAAAACGTGGCTTTGTAATGGATGTAGGAAACGGATACTATACAATCATCTTTACTACAGAAAAAGGAAACAGATTGTTCGGAGCTTCTGGCGCAGATACACAAAACAGCAACTTGAATAACGCTGCTGCTGTTGACGGTATGAAGTTCTTCCAGAATATGAGAAAAGAAATCCTTGATGTAGACGCAAATGATATGACAACTGCTACTGTTGATGGCGATTTTTCTTCTGGTAATGCTGCAATGCACATCACAGGTCTTTGGAATGTAAAACCCTTTGAAGACGCTGGAATTGATTTTGGCGTAGCTCCTATTCCTGCTTTACCAGGCGAAACAAATCCTGCTTCTTCATTTAGTGGTACACGTGCTATTTTTGTAAGTGCATATAGCGACCACCCAGAAGAAGCTGCTGACTTTGCACGCTTCCTTATTACTCCAGAAATGCAGCAGCTTAGATTTAATTTAACTGGTGCAATGCCTTCTATAAATACAACTGTAAACAGTAAGTATATGGCAGGGTTCTTAAAGCAGCTTGATTTTGCATTCCCTATGCCTTCTATCCCACAGATGGGTGCATTCTGGGATGCTATGAATAATGCTTCTAAAAATATTTGGAATGGTGCAGACGTACAGGGTGAATTAGACGCTTGTAACAACGCTATAGTTGGTAAATAAATAAGGCAGTTATAAAACTAATGGTTTTATAGCTCTTGTATTCAACTATTCAAGAAGCGCAGAGCGCAGAGTTTTTGCAGTATTTTTTGGTAAATCTGCGCTTCTTTATATTTTTTCAGTTTATGAGGTAATTTAATGCACATAGAAACTGACGGAACTTCTAGAAAGAAGGTTGTGGGTACAGCCTGTGCTTTCATGGGACTATCCCACATATTATACTTAAAAGATTATGTAAAAGGCATTTTGTTTGCAGTTGTAGAAGTAGCTTTTTTATGCCTTCTGCCTGTAACAATAAAAAAACTCATAGGTCTTGTAACCTTAGGCTCTCCACAACCAGATATTCCTGTTAAGTTGCGTGATAATTCTATGTTTATGCTAATTGACGGCATATTATTTTTAGCAATTATAGCAGTTTTTGTTGCCGTGTATGTAATTTCTGTGCGCAGTGCAGAAAAGTCTTATAATGAATATTGTCGCACAAAGAGATTTAGCTCTCAGCATATCTCTGTAAAAGATATGGCGAATAACGCTTTCCCGCTATTAGGTATGTCTCCTTGTGTGCTTATGCTTTTAGTTTTTGTTGTAGTTCCCTTATTGTTTAGTATAGCAGTTGCTTTTACAAACTATTCCATAGGTCATATTCCGCCTAACAACACTGTAGATTGGGTGGGCTTGCAAAACTTTAAAGATTTACTTGGCGGAAATAATACTTGGTCTATAGGTTTTGCTCGCATAGCAATTTGGACCTTAGTTTGGGCTGTATTATCCACATTTACTTGCTATTTTGGTGGTCTTTTAGTCGCTGTGCAGCTAAAAGAAAGCGGCATAAAGTTTTCTAATGTATTCCGCTTTATCTTTATTTTGCCTTATGCAGTTCCCTCTGTTATAACAATGCTTGTCTGGAAAAACTTGTTAAACGGTACCTATGGTACAATTAACCGTACCTTGCAGGCATGGGGCATTCTTGCAAATGGGCAGGTTATTCCTTGGCTTACAAATCCTACAATGGCACAAATAATGTGTATTGTTATTAACTTGTGGGCAGGCTTTGGCTATTTTATGATGCTTTCTATGGGAACCATGACGGCTATTTCTTCTGATTTGTATGAAGCCGCTAAGATAGATGGTGCTAGTGGACCTCAGATTTTACGTAGCATAACATTGCCCTTAGTTTTATATCAGACAATGCCACTCATTATTATGAGTTTTACACATAACATAAATAACTTTGGTATTATTTACTTCTTAACAGGTGGTTCTCCAACTGTTGCTGATAGTACAGTAACTAGTGCTGGTGGAACAGATATTCTTGTTACTTGGATTTATAACTTAACAGTTACCTTGCAGCGTTATAATTATGCTTCTGTAATAGCAGTACTCATATTTATAGTGCTTGCTCCATTTGCAGTTTACCAGTTTATGCATACTAAAGCATATAAGGAGGGAGAAGTATGAAAAAGCATTACAGTGCTGTTGCAGTTATAAACAAAGTTGTTATTTATATAATGTTTCTTTTAATTTCGTTTTTTGTGTTCTATCCTCTAGTATATACGGTCAGTGCTGCTTTTAGCCCTTCTAACAATTTGGCAGGCTTGAGCATTGTTCCCTTTGGAGATGGCTTTAATCTAAAGCATTTTAATTACTTGTTTCAAAAAACTAGCTACTGGTTGTGGTTTAAGAATACTCTTATCATAGCTTTATGGACTACGCTTTTAACAGTAATTATTGCTTCTATTAGTGCATATATATTTTCTCGCTTTAAGTTTGTATTTAAAAAGGGTTTGCTAGTTAGCTTACTTATATTGCAGATATTCCCTTCTTTTGTTGGAATGATAGCAATATATGTTATATTGTATAGAATCCACGGTCTTAATACCTTGTGGGGCTTAGTTCTTGTATATACGGCGGGTAATATTCCATATAACACATGGATGGTAAAAAGCTATATGGACACTGTAAGCAAGAGCTTAGACGAAGCGGCTCGTATAGACGGTGCAAGCCATTTCCGCATATATAGCACTATAATTTTACCTGTAACAAGGCCTATTATTACATTCCTTGCAATATCAAGTTTTACAGGTCCTTGGATGGATTTTATCTTTCCAAAGATGGTATTGCGTTCAGAAGAGAAAATGACGCTTGCTTTGGGCTTGTTTAGTTTTGTTTCTGATAAGAAAAATGAGTTTACAAACTTTGCTGCAGGTTCCTTAATTATAGCAGTTCCGTTTGTAATATTCTTCTTACTTACCCAGCGTGCAATGATGGCAAGTATGGGTGCTGCCGCCGTAAAAGAATAGATTTGTTTAGAAACTTAAGGGTATCTCTAAAAACTCACCTTTGGTGATTTTTTAGAGAACCCGACGAGTTTTAATTCCTGGTAATAGCAGGAATTAA
>CAJOPO010000318.1 GCA_905236315.1 uncultured Treponema sp. | reverse complement strand
GGAGAATATTGTAACAAGCATCTCAAGCGACAAAATTGTCATTGTCTGCAAAGCCGCGGAAAAAGATACAATTGTTTCTTTGCTATCACAGATTGGCTGGCGTAATCGTATTCAAAGCATAGTTACAGAAAGCAATTTAATCGACTGGTATGAAAAAGCCTTACGTGGCAAATATTCAGAAGCAATGGGAGAAAAGTTACTTGATATTTTACGAGAAGAAATTGCTGAAGAATTTCCATCTATAACTTCTTTACCTAAAGTATTACAAGAAAGACATTACGAATTAATTCATGCTGATTTTTGGAATTGAAAGAGTTATTTTCCAACATCGGCTGACAAATGCAAATCATGGGCATTTAGACTACGCTCAATGACCATGATTTCTTGTACACTATAAACTTTTATAACACATCTACATCTTTTTAAATATCTTCTGCTTTTACAACAAAAAGTTTTATGCCTTCGCTTTTAAACTTCTTCTTTATGCCTACAATAACGGCTTTTACTGTATCTAAGTAATTATCTTCTATATAAGTAATAAGCAAAAAGTTAGTTTCAGGCCATGTTGTAGTGCCTAATTTATAGTCCTCCTCTCCCCTGCCATATACTAAAGGGACAAAGGTATATAAAATATTGGGAATATATTGCTCTAAAGCGTCTGTAATATCTTCTTGTACAGACTTATTAGAAATTATTTCTACTCTATACATTTTTCTCTCCTTGCTCTCCATCACCCTTAGTGGCAACATCTTCTTTTATAGCAGGAAGTTCCATTGGTATTTCTGTAAGCTCTTTAGGATTTTCTGTATTTACAGAAGAGAGTTCCACTTCTATATTACTTGTAGTCTTTTTCTTTTCTTTCATAACAAGAGAATAGAATACAGGTATAAAGAACATAGTTATAAATGTAGAACTTGTAAGACCGCCTACAACAGCAACACCAATAGGCTGAACCATGCCTGCACTACCACTAGTTGCAAAACACATTGGAATCATACCCAATATTGTAGTTAAAGTGGTCATAAGAACAGGTCGCAAGCGGCTAGTGCCTGCTTCAAGACACGCTTCTTTCATAGACATACCACGGTCTATAAGAAGATTTGTATGGTCAACAAGGATAATACCATTGTTTACAACTATACCAACTAGCATTATAAGACCTATAGCCGTCATTATAGAAATAGGCTGATTTATAATTTTATACAAAAGAACAACACCAATAGCTAAGAATGGAATGGTAGTTAGGTTTATTATAGGAGCCTTAAAACTTTCATAAGTGGCTGCCATTACGCCAAATACTAAAATAATGGCAAGAACAATAATCTTTCCAAAGACAGCCCACTGCTCTTGATTCTCCTTCCAAGAACCTTCATAGCTTACAGTTACATTATCAGGAATAATAAAAGAATCTGCTATTCCCTTTTTTATGTCTTCTTCTACAAGGTTTGCATTGCGCTCACTAATAATATTACCAGTTACATGAACTATACGAGTTCTGTTTTCGTGGCTTATAGAAACAGGTCCTAAGCCCTTTACAACACTAGCAAAGTTTGCCACGCTAACAAGCCCACTAGAGCCTGTTACATAAATCTGTTCCAAATCTATAACCTGTTGCCTATCTTCTGGACGTAACATTACATAAACAGTGTATTCTTCGCCATTTTTGCGGAATACAGTTGCAGATTTACCTTCTATACAAGCATTAATTTCATTAGCCACAGTAGTTACACTTACACCAAAGTTATATGCACGCTCTCTGTCTATTTCTATTTCTACCTGCGGCAAGCCTTCTGTTGTATCTATAGAAGGCTCACCAATGTCGTCTATGCCTTCCATTACAGAAGAGATTTTCTTTGCTATAGACATTGCATCATCAAGACTAGCACTGCGCACTGCTATATCCAAGTCATCACCAGTCATTTGGCTCATTCCCCTACCAAATGTGAATGTTACATCGGGGAAGTCATTAAAATGCTTTCTAAGTTTGTTCTTTACAGCTTCGTCATTATCAATCTGTTCATCACTTTCTGGTAGCTGAATTTGTATACTTCCAGAATAACTAGTGCCGTTTCTTCCTCCACCAATACTAGTAATAATTGTTTTATAGCCTTTTATCTCGTCTTCAATTATTGACTGCACTTGGTCTACTATGGAAGAAGTTTGCTCTAAAGTAGTACCAATCGGCAAGGTTATACTAAGAGAAACGCTATCATCATGGCCTGAAGGCATTAAGTTAATACGCAATGTAGGAAGGAGCATAAAAGAAATGATAAGAACTGTTACACAAATCAATATAGTAACAAATCTATTATTTAACGCAGCCTTTAGTGCCACTCTATACGCTGCTGTAACAATATCTTGAACTTTGTTAAATGAAGCATAAAGTGTTTTTAAGACTGGATTTTTTACAGGTTTTTCATTTCTATTTGTTAATGGTAAAAAATGCCCCGCAAGAACAGGCACAAGGAATATTGCAACAAATAAAGAACTAACTAGGGCTATTACTATTGTAAATATAATGCCTTTAAACATCTGCCCCATCATTCCAAGGTCTTTCATAAAAAGCAAGAATGGAACGAAAACACATATTGTAGTTAAGTTTCCAGAAACAACAGACATTAACATTTCTGAACTACCTAGCACAGCAGCAACACGTGGTTTAGCACCTCTAGAACGGTAGGTATATATGTTATCTATCATAACAACGGAGGCATCTACTATCATACCTACGCCCAATATAAGACCTGTAAGAGTCATCATATTTAAGGTGATATTTGCAAAGTTCATACAAAGTAAGGTAATGATTATAGAAAGCGGTATAGAAATTGCAATGATTATTGTTGTCTTAAAGGAACATAAGAAAATAAACAATATTAAAACTGCAAGCAAAAGTCCCTGCCATGCAGAATCAAGCAATGTGCTAAGAGTATCACGAATGGAATCTGTATCATCACGGATTATTTCCAAAGAAATGTCGCTCGGTAAAGTCTTTTCTAGCTCTGCTATTTTACCATATACTTCATTTGCAACGCTTACAGAGTTCTCTCCAGATTGCTTTGTTATAGAAACATAAACACCAGGTTCTCCGTTTATATATACTAAACTGCTTGCGTCCTTATATCCTAGAAATGCCCTACCAATATCTTTTAGCTTTAAATCATAACCATTTAATGTAGTAATTACAGTGTTATTAATTTGCTCAATACTAGAATACTCACCAACTGTTCTTATAGAATAATCTAAGGTTCCCTCAGTAATGGTACCACCACCAAGTTCTAGGTTTTGAGTGGATAATGCACTTGCTACCGATGTTAAAGTAAGGTTATATGCATGCAAGCGGTTTTGCTCTAGCTCAACACGAACAATTTGTGTACGTCCACCATAGGTAGTAGCTTCTGCAACACCGTTAGCCTGCTCTAAGACATCTACAATTTGGTCATCAGCTATGGCTTTTAGTTCATCTGTAGAACGGTTTCCTCTTATCGCTATGCGCATTATAGGCATACTAGAGGCATCCATTTTGAATATGCTTGTAGTAACATCATCAGGCAGACTACTGCTTACTCTATCAAGCTTATCACGAACATCGTTTGTTGCTACGTCTAAGTTCGTTCCATAATTAAACTCCAAAGAAACAACACTAGAACCTTCAGAAGAAGTGGAAGATATTTCTTTTAAGTTACTTAAGCTAACTAAAGCATTTTCTATAATTGTGGTAACAGACTTTTCTACAGACTCAGGGCCTGCGTTTGTATACGTAGCAGATATCATAAGGTATGGATAATCAACATCGGGAAGCAAACTTATTGCAGTATTGCTTAAGGTAAACAAGCCCATCATTCCTAGCAAGACAAAAACAATAAGCGTTAATACAGGATGTTGTAAGGTCTTTTCGCTAATCATTATTTTTAATTCCTTTTAGCTTCATTAGAAGTTTTAGTATCAGATAAATCTTTTACTGGAGAGCCATCGCTTAAAACGCGCATACCCTCTACAACAATCTTTTCTCCTTCAAAAACACCACTTACTACTTGGATATAATCATCTACAGTATTACCTAATGCAACCTCTCTTAAATGTGCCACCCCATCGGTAACTATATACAAGTTCTTTTTATCATTTTTTTCTACTATGGCATCAGTGGGAACAACTATTGCTCCAGAGTAATCTTGTGTATAAAGTTTTACTTTTGCAAACATACCTGCGTTAATACGGCTATCTCTTTTGTCAAATTTTAAAATTATTTGTTTTGTTCTGCTTGTACTGTCTATAACAGGTGAAACATCTGTTACCGTAGCAACAAATTCTTCTGTGGGATAGGCTTCTAATATAATGCTAGCTTTTTGTCCTTCTTTTAGTACACCCGCATAGCGTTCTGGTATATTTGCAACTATTTGCAAATTGGCAATATCACCAATAACGGTTATTGCACTAGTAGTGCTTACTGTAGTTCCATTTTTTAATGGTACGGATATAATGGTTCCGCTTATAGGGGCATATACAGGGCTATTAGCATAATACGCACCAGGCTCTGAGCGGTCTATATCTGCAATCTTTTGATTTCTGCTTACTTTAGAGCCTAAAGAAACATACACCCTTACAATTTTACCACCAATGTCAGGATAAACATTTACAGAGTTTGCCGCTTCTATTTCCCCATTAGTATTAACATAGTCAGTTAAAATAGAAGGAGCTGCTTGAATAGTACGAACCGTTACTACAGCTTGTTCTCCCCCTTCTCCTTTTGGTCTTCCAAAACCACCACCATTAGCAGCCGCTTTCTTTGTATATAAAAAAGTACCTGCAACACCTGCTGCACAAGCTACAAGTGCAACAAGAGCAACTCCAAATTTATTCATATATAACTCCTATATCTTTTTGCCACTATTTTATAAGTTCCCCAAAAGGAACACCTATAGCATCTTCTAATTTTAATATTGTAGAAATGAGCGAATATGCATCAGACATTAAATTAACTTGCTCAGACAACATACTGTTTGCCGCAGTTTGTAATGTTAATAAATCTTTTGTTCCATGATTATATGCGTCAACAGTCATATCGTAAGTTCTCTTTGCTAAATCTACGCTACTCTTTCTTAAAGTGATATTACTTTGAGTTTGTTTTATTTGATTCATATAAGTTTGGACTGTTAATTCCTGAGTTGTTTTAGCGTCTTCTATCTGTAGTTTTAATTTTTCTATTGTATCTTTTTGCGTTGCAATGCTTTGTGCACCTGTAGACCATGGAAGAAACCCATCTAATGGGATTGTAGCCCCTAAGGAAACCATGCCTAAATAATCGTCTTGAGGTTTTAATCCTGTATCAGTATTTCCTGTAACTGTATAAGAATACCCTGCTGTTATAGTAGGCCCCCAAGCAGAAAATCTAGTTGCTAAGAGGGCATTTTCTGCAAGTTCTAGTTGTTTTTCAAGACTTTCTATCGTAGAAGATTTTTGTTCAACATTATCTAAAGAGATTTCTCCTATATTCAAAATATCTTCAAGGGAACCTGATAATTCAACTTCTGTAGTCTGGTCAAGCCCAATAGTTTGTTTAAAGGAAGAAATATCATTTTGATAAGTTATAAGAGCACTTTCATAAGAAAGCTGTGCACTCTGATAAGACACTTGTGCAGTTAAAACATCAAGGCTAGAAAGTGTACCTCTATTATATTTAGCTAGATTTTGATTATATTGACGCTGAGCATTGGTCATATTATCATTTAATAGCTTTATATTTTCTTTTTCATATAATAGTGAATAAAAAGCTGTACGAACATTAAGTTCTATAGTACGTTGTGCTGTTTCATAAGAAATCTTTTCTTGTTCATAGCTTATCTTTGCAGACTGTATTGAAGTATACAAAGAGGGAGAAAGTCCTATATTTATAGCTCCACCTACACTTATTGAAGTAGGATTATCAGAGCCTAAAGTTTTACTTAAGGAAGCGGTCGCATTTATGGAAGGACTTACAGAATTCCATGAATACTTTTTTGCCCTTTCTGCAGCACTAAGACTTATAGAGTCTTGCTTTAAACTCAAATTTCCTTCTATAGCGTAATCTACAGCTTGGTCTACAGTTAATGTTTCTTTTTGTGTTGCTTCCTGTGCAGATATATTAACTAACATAAAAAGAGAAAATATTACTAGCATAGCTGAATAACGAATATTCATGACTCCTCCAATGCAGCATGATGAAGAAGCAATTTTCCTCAACAAGTCTACTCTACAATATATAACCATATAAAATCAAAAAAGTATTGTTATATCATAATAATTTTTTGTTATCCTAACAATAAAAAAAACAGTAAAAAAAGGGAATTTATGTTTACAAGTTACATTTTTATGATATGATAATGGGGAAGTTTTAAAACAATAGAAAAGTTTTGAAATTAATTTTATTCGTGAAGATGATTTTATGCCGTGCTGCAAGGCAAGTTTTTTTGCTCTATGGCAACATTTGTCCATTTAACATCAACACGTAAAAATAACGAGGTTTTTATGGATTCGCTTACAAATTCAATTTATGACCCAAAAGATTTACTTCCTGCCTTTATAAAGCAATATAGTGGCGATGAAAGTAAAATAAAAATATATTCTTCCCCTGCAAGAATAAATATAATAGGTGAGCATATAGATTATAATGGGGGCTTTGTGTTCCCTGCCGCTATAAATCGCTATTTATATGTTGCAATTCGCAAACGAAATGATAGCAAAATTATATATAACGATATAAGATTTCCTGGTAATTATGAATTTGATATAAACGATAACTTTGTATACAACAAAGAAAATGGCTATGCAAACTATTTAAATGGCATACTTTCTCAGCTAAAAGCGAAGGGGTGTAACTTTGATGTAGGTTTTGAAATCCTTATGGTTAGCAATGTGCCAGCTGCAGGAGGTATATCCTCTTCTTCAGCACTAGAATGTGGTTTTGCCTATGCAGTAAGCGAAACCTATGGATTCAATATAGACCGCATAGAGATTGCAAAGCTAGGACAAATGAGCGAGCATAATTTTATGAATGTAAACTGTGGAATAATGGACCAGTTCATTATATCCGTAGCAAAAAAGAACACGGCTGTGTTATTAGACTGCAACACTCTAAAATATGAATATGTTCCTCTAGAATTAGGCGATTATCGCTTTGTTGTTATGAATACAAATAAGCAAAGACGACTTGCAGATAGTAAATATAATGAAAGAAGAAGCCAGTGTGAGCAGGCGTTAAAAATATTACAAGAAGCAG
>CAJOPO010000317.1 GCA_905236315.1 uncultured Treponema sp. | reverse complement strand
TGCCTAGACCAGCTTTCAAAAGATATTGTTTCATAGTGCAAGGACGCTCTGTATAAGTCCGCCTCTGTGGGATTTAAGCCATAAGTGCGAGCCCCCATTCTGTGTGCTTTTATTTTCCTTGTGCTGTACAATGCGGGATAATTTATGGTTGTATATGTGCCATAGGTTTCAAACTCGCTAAAAGCGGCATCTGGTCGCACTGTGTTTGCTGCAACTTCTATTATTCTTTTGTAGAATGGCTCCCCTATTTTATCTAGCATTTCTCTTACTATTGCGCTATTAAAGACCATTGTTTCTGCAATAAAAGAAAAGTCCACTGTTTTATTAATGCCCCATATCTCTTGCATTGTCTGAAAATATGCAGGATTGTTTTCTTGCTTTATGTTGAATACAGGCTTTATCCCCTCTGCGCTTTCTTCAAAGAATCGAATTGGGCGCAATGGAAATGTGTCGCTATCCCAAGAGGCGTACCATTCGGGTGCGTCCTGCCTTTTTGCCCAGCCTAGCTTTATAAATTGCTGCAAGTACCAGCCCGTTTTGCTTTGCGGGATGGCGGTATTGCGTATTAGATTTTCTATCCCCTTATAAGAAAGCCCTTTTAAAATTTCATCTTCGTTATGAAAGTACACCTTTGGCAATGGGAGATTGGCTTTTAGGAAGTCTATATTTTCTCCTTTAGTGATTATATGCACACTTGGCGGGTTTATATTCTTTAGTATATAGGGCATATTTTGTATGAGCAGAGCATTATTGCGTGCTACATGGGGAATGATTAGTTCAGGAGCTACTTTGGTGTTCATATAGCCCCCTTTAGCTTTTTATATATGCGTGTTAAAAACCTACCAAATGTTGTTTCTGTGGCAAAAGCCCATAGGATAAAATCTATGGCCGTGTGTTTCTTTTCTGAGTGGACTTTCCCGTTCGTTTGTGTTTGGCTTTCTATATCAATATTTTGATGAATAAGCGTTTGGGAAGGAATAATTCCCTTAAAAGCTACTTTTCCTATGTAATGCCCCCAACTGTCTGCTGGAAAGCTTACTGGTTTATTTATGTCTTTTATTAGTTCAGCCGCTTGTTTTGTGATGATATATCCTGCTGTCTGTGCTATAGAGCCTTCTCGTATGAACTTAGGTTCTACCATTTTATAGTCTTTATATATGGAAAGCGCATTTTTCTTTTTGTAGCAGTCACAGCGTTCCAATGTAACTATCATAGAATCCTTTAGATGGGGTTCAATGGCAGCTAGGAAACTAGGTAGGTCAGGATTGATTTGTGCATCATCTTCTAGGATAAGCGCGTAAGGTTCTTCTGATTGGGAAATAAGACTGTAAAGGTTTCTGTGGCTTGCGGCACAGCCTACTTCGCCCTTCGTGAGGGGGCGGTTTTCGTTTTTGTGGGCAAGGCTATCGCTATATTCGCTTGGAATATCATATATTTGCGAGCCAAGTACGGCATCAAAGAAGGTATATTTAAGATTTAGCTTGTCAAGTTGTTCAGAAATTAGTTTTCTGCGTTCGCTTGCACTGCTAAGGCTTACAACGTAAATCTGCAATTTATGTCTCCTTTTGTGGAGGCATAGATAAAAATTGCTAGATGACCACTGATTAACGCTTGCTGTGCTTAGCTAGTGGTTCTCGTAATTACCTTCGTATTAGATGCCTCCACTTATCAAAAAAGATTAGTTTTTTTATGTAATATTTGACGCGGAGAGCTACTAAATCTTTTAGGCTTCTGTTTAGCCAAGACACTTCCCAATAATGAATTGCATAAGATAAAGGACTTACATATTTAGATTTAATTTTATTCTTGCTTACTGCTTTAAGACTATCTTCGCTAGGGAATGGGTAGAAGTATTTTTGTGGGAAAATTACATCTGTTTCTTTTAACAACTGTGCATTATTAAATATCTCATTTGTTAAAAAAGCAGGACCTGTTCCGTTTGCTTTTAATATGTCTTTAGGCGATAAGTTTTCTATATCTATCTGTAGTAAATCTTGCAATATCTTATGGATAAGGGGATGTCCTTTTTCAGCCCCGATTAATGCTGTTTGAAGTTCTAGGTCTCCTTTCATACCAGAGCCTACTAATAAGGAGCAGCTATCCGCTAAGAAATCAAAGTTCTTTATACATTCGAAGTCTGTATCTGCGTACCCCCCCCCCCCATCTGTATAGTGCTTTGTATCTAAACAAATCACTTTTAGGTCCAAATGATTTAGAAGCCCTAAACCACTTCAATTCTTCTTCATTAAAGAGTTCTTCAATATTGTCATCAGTCCATAATTTATATTCCCAGTTAGGATTTAGTTTTTGCCAGCTTTCGCACCATTCCTTGTATTTTTCTGGTAAGGGGCTACCAACCCATAGTTGATGTATTATGTGAGGAATCTTTGGCGTAGAATTAGTTTTTTCTTGCTTTGCATTTAGCCAGCGGTCATAAAGCGTTGAGGCAAGTGCGAATCTATCTGGGGCGTTATAATTTAGTTTTTTATTAAATAAAGAGTCTTTGTAGAATTGTGTGTTCTT
>CAJOPO010000316.1 GCA_905236315.1 uncultured Treponema sp. | reverse complement strand
TTGTAAGTCGCGCTATTATAGCGACTTACAACTCGCAGGAACCTCGAAAAACTTTCTGAAAGGGAGTTTTTCGAGGTTCCCTTTAGTTTGGAGTTTTTATGGTTACTAGTTATTTTCCCGGTCGCATAAGATTGCGTGCCGAAGTGTTTAAGGACTCTGTTATTGTAGAGCGTTGCCTTGCTATATTAAAGCAATCGGACGCAGTAAAGAATGTAGAAAATAATTTGCGCACAGGAAGCGTTCTTCTTGAATATGATGAAGAGCGTGTTCCTATGGATAAGTTAAAGCCTTTAAAGCCTTTCTTTGAAAAGTTGCGCAGTGTTGCTATAGTTTATACTAGCAAGAAGCAGAAAGAAATCTTAGATATGCTAGATGAATTTGATGCAATAGTGAAAACTTGGTAAATAGTACACAGAAAATGGGGATGGGGTGCAGAAAGTATGCTGTTTTCAGAGAATCATTCTGAGCACACAATGTTAGTAAGCGTTGCGTAATTTTTTAGCATACTTTTTGTACCCCCCCACCTTATATTGTAAGACCAAAGCCCATATAAAAAATATGCCCTGTAGTAATGTCTATGCCTGCGTCCATATTATCATGTGCTGCATTGTATAAGTCTATGCAAAATTGATAGTTATATCCTATAGTAAGCATTATCTTCCCTGCTATAAAATCTACACCCGCCCCAAGTCTTGGAGTTAGTTCAAAGTTAGTATGATAGAGCAATGTTGCTTGTGCAAAAACACGAGCATATTCACATAGGGTGTAAGTTATTCCCCCTATCGTCCCTAAAGCATAAGTAGAACTTTTCCTTTCATTTTTATCATAATCGTACCCTACTTCTCCTCCCACAAAGCCATATTTTAATATAGTAATACAAAAGTTTGCACATATAGAGTTTAGATACACATCTCTTATATCAAACTTAGAAAAATCAGAAGTGTTAAGAAGAGTGTCTACACTTATAAATAGTGCAGACCTACCTTTTTGAGAATCTGATTTAGATGCTGTTTGCCCACCGTTCATAGCTTGATTATATAGTTTATTTAGGGCTTCTTCTTCTTTTAATATATTTTCTGCATGTAAATTATCCTCTTCTATCTCTTCGTTAGTTCGTATTTCCGTTTCTGGTGAATAATTAAAAATGGCAGGTTTCATATTTTGGGAATAAACCGTTGTGATAACACGGTTCCTGTCTGTGCGGTATATTTTACACTCTTGCGGTACAAATCTGTATTCAGAAGCGTTTTTCCATTTTTGTATGCGATAAGTTAAACGTGCATAAACTAGGGGAACTCCTTGTCTAAAAAAGCTATCAAAAATCATTATGTTGTTTTCATAGTCTTCCTTTTGTATAGAAGTCATGGAAGAAGGCTTTGTGTATGCTGTTCCTGTAAATGCTGAATAGGGTAATAGCACTTCTATATTAAAGATGTCTTCCACGCCAAATGCAGAAGCCCTTACTTCTATAGTCCATCCCATATTTTTTGTACTGTAGATAGAAGGCTTTATTTGCAAAATGCCTGTTAAAGATGATGTAGTTAGGCTTCTTTCTTCTAATGCAGATATATTCCTTTTTAAATCAGTTTTTAGCTCTTGTTCTGTAGAAGTTGTGTCTGTGTCCTCTGCCATTTGTAAAAATAAAAGGATTTGTTTATAGTTTTCTATATTATCGATTTGTTCCTGCACCTTTTCATCTTCGTCATTAATGCCAAAGTCTATGTTTTGTACAGTTGCATAAAAATCTTCTACGGCTTCATCTATAATGGCATTTTGTTCTTTTGTTCGCTTAGAGCGTAGGCGTTTTTCTTCTTCTGTCATTTTATTGTCTACATTAAGACTTTTAGGTAAATCTGCTTGGCTTTCTCCATAGCTGTCTTGCACACTTTGTGCGGGGCATAAATTAATGGCTACGCACAAAAGAAAGAGTAAAAAATAAAGATAGAATATATTTCTTTTACACATTGCAAATATTATAGCATAAAACTTCATTTCTAAAAACTATTTTATAGAAAGCAATGTTTTTGTTTGAGCGTTAGTTCTGAGCAAATCCGTTTGTTGCACAAGAAGCGTTTGAATTCTATAATGATGTATCCGCGACTTTAAGATAGTGGCAGATTATTTTGTTCAGGTTAGAAAGAATAAAAACTATGTGCCGAGCAGGGAAAAAATAAAACACGTAAATGAGATATTAACACTTATGAGTGTGCTAACACAGAATGAGAAGTTTGAAGAAGCACAATTACCACTACCAAAGAATGAAGGAGGAATTAATATGTATGACGCATTTGCACAAATAGAAACAAAAGGCTTTAATGCAGGTATTCTTAAAGGTAAGGCAGAAGAAATTAATATAGGCAGAAGCGAAGGAATTGCATTAGGAGAAAATAAAATACTTTCACTTTTTTCTAGTCTAATTTCGGATAATAGAAAAGATGATATAGAGCGTGCTACAAAAGATAGAGTTTACTTACAAAAGTTAATGGATGAATATCAAAAATAGTTAATTTAAAATGCTGGCCTTAAACATAGGGGCTATAGAATATCACGGACGGCGTTTTATACACGAAAGGTGCATAAAGAACATAATAAAGGGGAGTGTAACCTAGCTAGATTATAATATTGAGTTTAACTAGAATTAAATGGATGTTTAGTTAGTGGGAAAGTGATTATTTAGGTAGGATAAGATAAGTTTTCAGTTCTAATGCCCATAGGCTTTCATAGGATATTTACTATTATAACATATTCTTATAGAGATTTCAAGTGTGCAATAAAGACTGAAAAACTGTTTAAGGGAACCTCGAAAAACTCCCTTTCAAAAAGTTTTTCGAGGTTCCTGCGAGTTGTAAGTCGCTATAATAGCGCGACTTACAACATCGCATTTTCAAAGTTGCCTCTAAAAACTG
>CAJOPO010000315.1 GCA_905236315.1 uncultured Treponema sp. | reverse complement strand
TTAACACCAGAGGAATTGTTAGGTCAGCATATAATTCTTGTTTCTAATCTTGCAAAGCGTAAAATGCGTGGCATAGAAAGTCATGGTATGCTTCTTGCTGCGGATTATACAGAAGACGGAAAAGAAAAGGTAGAATTGCTTACAGCTCCTTGGGCTGCTCCAGGAACCCCAGTTGTTCCTATGGGGACTTCTCCCGATACCGCTAAAAATAAGCCTGCAAAGATTAACATAGACAAGCTTGAAAAAATAACGCTTAGCGTAACTAATAATTCTTTCCAACTAAATGGAACTGATTTAACGGCAGACGGAAAATCTATTACAACTCAAAAAGCAAAAAATAGTGCTGTTGAGTGAGTTTATTAATGTTTGATGGTGTTACAGAAAGTATGTTGAAACCTTCAAGCAGTCATTTTGAGCAATAGACGTTGCAATAGGCATTGTGTGTTCAGAATGACACGCTTAATATAGCATACATTTCGTAACACCACCCCTTTTTACAACCCCCAAAACACGTTGCGACAAAAAAAGGTATAGGATTTACACCATAAAGGTATAACCTTTGCACCCTAAAGGTTATACCTTTGCACCCTAAAGGCTATACCTTTGCACTACAAAGGTTATACCTTTTTTTAGAAACTCGACATTATACTTTGTATGTGTTATCCTCTATCTGTGGAAAAAAAAATAAACTATCAAAAAATACTAGAAAAGACACTTGACGAGTTAAGTCAAAAGAACCTTACACCAAGTCTTTTATTGCATGCCTGTTGCGCGCCATGTTCTTCTCATACATTAGAATGTTTAGCAAGTCATTTTAAGATAACTATCTTCTATTATAATCCAAATATATATCCCCCTAGTGAATATAATAGAAGATTAGATGAACTAAAAGCTTTTTTGCCAAGTTTTCCTCTAGCCTCACAATATAATATAAAACTGCAAGAAGCTCCTTATATTCCAGAAGAATTCTACACGGCTACAAATGCACGCATAGAAAAAGAGCTACAAACAGAGGCCGAGCGGGGAGAGAGGTGCAGGCGATGTTATACCTTACGAATGAAAAAGGCATATCAATATGCAAAAGAAAATGATTTTGAGTATTTTACAACCACGCTTTCTATAAGCCCACATAAAGATTCTGCAATGATAAATGCCATAGGACAGCACCTAGAGGGCACAGAAGGACCTAAGTTTTTATTTTCTGATTTTAAGAAAAACAATGGATATTTAAGAAGCCTTGAACTTAGCAAAGAATATAATCTTTACCGACAAGACTATTGCGGTTGCGTTTATTCTAAACAAAACACAGAGAACGAAAGGAAGCAAAAAGAATGGAACAATCTTTGATACGAGAAAAAGCGGAGCGAATTAGAGATGTAATTCGTTATATTCATCGTTTTAAGAACGCTACAGTGGTTATCTATATTGATGGCATATTTGTAGATTCACCTGTGTTTTTAAGTCATATAAAAGATATTTGCCTTATACACGAGTCAGGGCTTAGGGTCATTTTAGTTCCTGGAGCAAGGGAAAGAATAGATGAAATCCTAAAGAATGCAAATATCGACTGGACGTATCACAATGGCTACAGAATAACTAGTGAAAATGCAATGCCCCTTATAAAAATGGCAGCTTTTGATGTTTCTAATCAGATAATGACAGCACTTGCAGGTGAAAAAAAGACTGCCGTTATAGGAAACTGGGTTAGAGTAAGGGGAAAAGGTGTTATAGATGGTTTTGATTATGCTACTATTGGAGAAATAGATAAACTACAAGAAGACTCACTTAAGACTGTGCTAGACAATGGCTTTATTCCAATTTTTCCGTGCATAGGGTGGAGTGTTTCTGGTAAACCTTATAATATATCTTCTATTCAACTAGCAGCACAGATTGCTGTTCATCTAAAAGCGGATAAACTTTTTTTTCTTTTACCTAATGCAAATATAAACCCTAGCCTTTTTAATATTCCAGAGGGGATTGGGCTTTCTCCAGAAGGGAATGTGCCTGCGTTAAATCTTGAAGAATTAGATGCTTTTTTACAAGTAAACAAAGATAAAAAAAATATTTTTGAAGATAAAATACAATCTGTACTACTTCTTGCAAAAGATGCCTGTAAGGCGGGCGTTACTCGCGTGCATATTCTTAATGGAGATGCAGAAGGCTCTCTTCCTTGCGAAATCTTTAGCGACTTAGGTTCGGGCACTATGATTTATGCAAATAATTATGGTCGCATAAGGGATATGAGGCGCAACGATATTGCAGATGTACTTAGCGTTATGAAGCCCTTTGTGGAACAGGGTATTCTTTTGCCTCGTACTAAGAAAATGCTAAATGAGCAGTTTCCTTTCTTTATTGTGTATGAACTAGATGGGGCAATAAGGGCATGTGCTTCTTTAATTCCCTATAGAGATGGGCAAATGGAGATTGCAGGTGTGGCAGTGGATAAGACTTGTTCACATATAGGAGTGGGTCCTAAGTTAATTGATTTCTTGATAAAAAGGGCAACTCAAATGCACGCTACAGGTCTTTTTTTACTTACTACACAAACATCAGATTGGTTTGAACACTTAGGTTTTATTTCTACAGATATATCAACTCTTCCAGAGAAACGCCGCAAAGAATGGACACCTAAGAGGAATTCTAAGGTTTTAAGATACCCAATATAAGGAGAGCTTAGGATTTAGACCTTAGTGATTAGTGGTTACAGATTATAAAGTGTTTCACGTGGAACGGAAGGTAGAGCTTAAAAATTAGTGGATAGTGGATAGATAGTTAATTTAAAGTGTTTAGAGAGTAATAAGCACGTGGTAAAGCAGATAGGGGAACAGATTGTAAAATGTTTCACGTGGAACAGAAAGTAGAGCTTAGAAATTAGTGGAGAGTGGAGAGCAGAGAGATAGTTAATTGGGAAGTTTTGAAGAGCAACAAGTACGTGGTAAAGCAGGTAAGTAGTGTTTAGAATATAGGGAACCTCGAAAAAACTCCCTTTCAGAAAGTTTTTCGAGGTTCCTGCGAGTTGTAAGTCGCTATAATAGCGCGACTTACAACATCGCATTTTCAAAG
>CAJOPO010000314.1 GCA_905236315.1 uncultured Treponema sp. | reverse complement strand
GCAAAGGATGTAATGGGATTACGAGAAAGGATTCGTCTTACAAAGGATGCTATCCTTGTGTGCTGGCGTATTACAGATGAATTACTTCCTCTATTGCGCTTGGTAAATGGTGTTGTGTCTGAAAGCGGAAGCGATATTCCTTCAGAAAATCTTGCAATGGTAAATAAAGACCTTGTTTGTGTTCAAAATGTACCTGACGCTCAGCGTTTATTAGAAAATGACCTAACTATTACTATAGATGGGGAGCAAGGGCTTATTTACGAAGGAATAGTCTAAAAAATAGCATTTTCTTATTCGGTGATTGAGCAAACTTGAAACCGCCGAATAAGTTATACATTTCGTAAAAGGCCTAGTTTATGAAAGGCGAACAGGAAGCCCTTGTTCGTCTAGTGCCTTTTTTATACTGGAAACAGTATATTCGCCAGAGTGAACCATGCTGGCAATGAGTGCCGCGTCAGCTCTTCCTTTTGTAAGGACTTGGGCAAGATGTTCTGGTGTTCCACCTCCTCCTGACGCTATAACAGGCACTGGAACTGCTGAACTTATCATTTCTGTAAGAGTTAGTTCATAGCCGTTCTTTGTTCCGTCAGCATCTATGGAGTTTAGAACAATTTCGCCTGCTCCTAGTTCAACAGCCTTTTTTGCCCAATCTAACGCATCTAGCTCTGTAGCCTTTCTTCCGCCATTAATGAATACTCTATATCCAGAGGGCATACTTTCATCTTTTGCAGCGTCCATTCCAAGCACAATACACTGATTTCCAAATATTTTAGCTCCCTCTTGTATTAAACTAGGATTTTTAACTGCTTGCGAGTTTAAAGAAACCTTTTCTGCCCCTGCTAAAATTGTAGAACGTATATCATCTACTGTTCCTATTCCTCCACCTACACAGAAAGGAATGAATACTTGAGAAGCAACACGCGATATTAAATCTAAAATAGGTCCTCTGCCGTTTGCAGAAGCCATTATGTCATAAAAAACAAGTTCATCAACACCTTGTTTATAATATTCCGCTGCCATTTGAACTGGGTCGCCTATGTCTACGTTATTTTTAAATTTAACTCCCTTAGTTGTGCGCCCATTTTTTACATCTAAACATATAATTATTCTCTTTTTTAGCATACAGTCTCCTCAATATCATCTTTTACAAAGTTTTTAAGGATTTGTAAACCAACCTCTCCTGATTTTTCTGGATGAAACTGAAAGGCTGTAATGCTGCCATATTCAACTATTGCAGGAACCATAGTTCCATAAGAAGAATATCCTTTTATAATTATGGGGTCATCAGGCTGTATTACATAGGAGTGAACAAAATAAAAATTGCTTTTATCTGCAATTCCGTCTGTAAGTTTTGTGCCACCATTACAAAAACTTACATCATTCCAGCCTATATGAGGTACTTTTAATTTATTTTTGAACATTGAAGTTTCTTTATGTTCCTCTTCCGTGGGATTTCTTTCTTCCCACAATGCAGAAAAATGTCTTATTATGCCAGGAATTAATCCTAAGCACTTGGTAGCTCCTTCCTCACTATAATCAAATACTATTTGAGAACCTAGACATATCCCTATAACTTTGTGATTTGCTTTTACCCATTCTTTTAGAAAAACATCAAAACCTGTTTTTTTTAGTTCTTCCATTGCAAATGATGCTTCTCCAACACCTGGAAAGATTAATCTATCTACAGTTTGTAGTTTTTCTGGTGTTTTCGCACTTATATATGGCACCTTAAGTGCTTCTAAAGCCCTCTCTACGCTTTTTATATTGCCCGCGTTATAGTCTATTATTCCTGTCATATTTAAAATTATTACGAACAGGGTATACTCTGTCAAGTGTAATTTTATAAAGCTCACCGAGCAGACATAGCTTTTTTAGATTTTGATTCTTGCTTGAAGATTCTTATTATGTTCAGGGCAAGTTTTCTGACCATGTTCAAATTCTGCTGGACGGTTTTTATCTGAATCCTGCAACCATCCTCACCGAAGTACACGTCAAGAAGTCAATGCATCGTTTCCACTGACCATTCAAGCCGTGCATGACGGAGCAATTCTTTTGCACTCAGATTCCTTGAGAAAATGTAATAGTGCCATACTCAGATTTTCCGTCCTTTCTCTCAAACTCTGTATGAACTGCCCCGATGCATTTCATTCCATGCCACAACAGGAGGTTAATGACAGGACTACCTTCGGACATTGGGTATTCGCAGCGTAGCTTCAAGCGATTTGACACGGTGAAGGGAGGAAAAGATAAGCCAACGGGGATTGTCTTTTTACGATGACCGAACGAAAGAGCAGGAAAGAAATTGCAAGGAAGATACCTAATGCACAAAGCAAGAGCGTTGTGAACAGGCTTGACGAGATTGAGAGAAAAATAGGCAGTAAG
>CAJOPO010000313.1 GCA_905236315.1 uncultured Treponema sp. | reverse complement strand
TTGTAAGTCGCTATAATAGCGCGACTTACAACATCGCATTTTCAAAGTTGCCTCTAAAAACTGAAGTTTTTAGAGGCTCCCTTAAACTACCTTTATTGCACTTTAGGGACAAAAACTTTTTGTATTTTACATAAAGATGAGGCGGCTTGGAGCAAGGTAGGATAAGCACCTAAACTAGTATACGTAAAGGCTGCATCTCCTATGAGTTCGGCATCACTACAGTAGGGAACCTGTATATCAATTCCCAAAACATCGCTTTTCATTTGATTCCATATATCATTACTCGCTTGCCCACCTGTTATTGTCATAACTTTGGGATAAAAAGAAAAGTTTTGTTCTTTTGCAGTTTGTACTAAAATATTTAATGAATCTCTTACTTGCAAAGCCGTTTGTAGCATAAGATATTTTCCCTGCTCTAGCAAAGCAGAAGAACCATCACTTTTTACAAAAGAATTAGTTAAATCATCAAAGGCAATTTCTTTTCCACATTCACGTTCAACTTTTTTCTTGTAGTCAGAAAATCTTTTTCCACTTTGTGGCAAAAGCACACTTGCATTCCAAAGAGGGTCTATAACAGAGGGTAATGTGCGCACCTTAGAAGACTCTAAAGGAAAGGGAGTGCATAAGTTTATCCCCTCACTAGAGCCTGCCCTATCGCACAATTTGCCACTTTGCAAGGTATTTGTTCCAACTAAGGCAGAAATAAAATCTGGCGCACCACAGAATATGGGAATACCACTAGGAAGCCCTATATTTAAAGAGGCAGAAGTGGTTAAACAGCCCACTTTGTAGCCAGAAAAGGCAAAATCTGGTAATTTTTTTATTTCTTCTTTTGTAAAGTCTGCTTGCATTAGGCTTTCTTCAGTCCAATAGGCTTCTTTATACCGCTTTTCAGGTAAAATAGAAACAGGACAAGACGTAAGGCAGTATATAAGGAACTCAGGCCCTGAAAAAATAATATCAGAGTCTTTCCATATATTACTAAAGCGTTCCCTAAAGGCTAATATACGAGGAATAAACAAAGACTTTCCCTTATATTCATTGCATAGGGGCTTTGTTTCTACATTCCATAAAAGTGTATCACCATTTACAGAAACTAGGGTGGGACCGTTTCCGCTTATACATATAGCGTCAAGATTATTTAATGCAGAAGGAGAGGTTTCTTTTATTTGACTTATAGCAGAAGATAAAGCCTTTTGCCATTCTAATGCAGCATGAGTTGTATTATAAAACAAAAAAAGCTGTCTGCTATAAGCTAAAACATTACCGTCTACATCTATAACAGCAGCTTTTAGAGAAGAAGTTCCAATATCAACGCACAATATAGCGTTCATATAGATTATGCAAGTGGGTCGCAGTTATTTACGCTAATGCCCATAGGAGCCGCCATTTGCTCATCTTTTGTTTCTGCAGGGCGACTTGCCTTTATCATTTTATCAATAATGGTACGATTATCCATTAAATCACTTAAAGACTGCTCATGGTGCAAGCGAGTTATAACATTTGCAAATAAACCACTTACATTTGTGCTAATATACCATTCGCGCTTTAAAAGTTCTTCATGATATACGGCATTAGTTCCTATAATACGATAAAACAAACCTTTTTCATATGCTTCATCAAAAAGTTGTATAGCATTTCCTGTAAAGAAAGGAAGGCTTATAGCTGCTATAACCTTTGTAGCCCCTTGTTCATGTAAAAAGCCCATAGCCTTTAGCAAAGTGCCACCTGTACCAAGCATATCATCTGCTAAGAAAGCAACTTTTCCTTTTACATCACCCAAAAGTTTTATACTTTTTATATTAGTATTCTTTGCATCTTGAGTAATAATAGAATAATCTCTTTCTTTATAAATCATAGCAAGGGATTTTTTTAAGCCTGTGGCATAAAACTTATTGCGGTCTATAGCTCCTGTGTCAGGGCTTACTACAACAAGGTCTTCTTTTGTTAAATCTATAACTTTTGATAATTCACGTATTATTTGGTAGGAAGCATGTAGGTTTTCTAAGTGTGTATGGCTAAAGGCATTTACAATTTCGCGGGAATGTAAGTCTAAGGTTATAATACGGCGCACTTCCATAGATTCATATATATGACCTAAAAGAGCCGCTGTAAGTCCCTCTCTTCCCTTCTTTTTATGCTGTCTACTATATGGATAAACGGGAACTACCAAAGTAATCTGCCTTGCTCCCGCTTGACGCACAGCGTCTATGCCTACAAGCAAACTCATAACATGGTCGTTTACACTTAACGACATTACGTTCTTACCATCGTTAAGAGCTATCTTTTCATGATTTTCTACATCTTGAAAGATAAATACATCCTTACCTCTTACAGTATCAAGTAATTCACACTTAAACTCGCCATTAGCAAAATGAGTAAAACGAGTGTTTACTTTAAAGGTTGGAGTACGATATTTATCAACAGCCCCCCTTATACAAAGGTCGCTAGTTCGTAAATCATTATCCAGATTTATTCTTTGAACGAAAGACTCTCGTTCAAGACCATAACGTTTAGAAATTACATCACTCTTTAATGAAAAACGATGCTTATACATGTGGCGTAGATGAGAAATCACTTCATTAGCAAATGCTTCTCCACCAGGACAGGCAACCACGGCAAGATTTGTAGGTTCAGAATACGGCATTATTCTATGTGTCCCCTTTTAGGTTTTCATATAAGGAGTCACCTATATTAAAATATTTATACAGGTCGCCTTATACAATTCTTATAATATAAAATTTGAGATGTATCGTCAATTAGTTATGGAAATCAGTTTTTTAACGTATACATACAAAAAACAACTTCCAGTCGCCTCTGCGGATTGAATCTGTCGATTACAAAATCGAGGGCTAGCCCTCTACACGCCACATTCGCACGCCTTGCTACGA
>CAJOPO010000312.1 GCA_905236315.1 uncultured Treponema sp. | reverse complement strand
TTGTAAGTCGCGCTATTATAGCGACTTACAACTCGCAGGAACCTCGAAAAACTTTCTGAAAGGGAGTTTTTCGAGGTTCCCATATGTGTACGTTGAAAATTGATTTCCGCGGCAAAAAAAGCTATAACCTTGCAAATTTTATTATTTTATGTTAGAGTAAAAATATGTCAAATGAAAACACAGAATTTTCACTAAATCAAAAGATTGTCTATCCTAATCAGGGTGTTGGCGAAATAACAGAAATATTTGAAAAACAATTTAATGGAAAAAATGTTCTATACTATAAAATCTATATAAAAGTTTCTGATATGTATGTTATGGTTCCTGTAGAAAATGCAAAAACTTTAGGCATACGTCCAATTGTTTCTGCAGAAAAAGCTCAGAGTGTACTAGATACAATGGGTACAGACTTTGAACCACCTACTTCTGATTGGAAGGCTCGTTACCAAATGAACCTTGATTTACTAAAGAAAGGAACTATTGAAGACATTTCTGCCATAGTAAGATGCTTATATCATCGTTCAAAAGTAAAAGAATTGCCCATATTAGAAAGAAAACTTTATGATAATGTAAAAAAATTATTAGAAGACGAAATTGCAGAAGCACTTGGTTTAAATGCAAAAGAAGTAGAAGCCTTGTTACATACAAAGTTAGAACCTCTTGGGTTTAAGGCAGAAAAGAAACTTCCCCAGTTTGATGATGAGGAAGACGATGAGGAAGACGAGTTTGCAGATCTTGATGAAGACGACAAGGATGGCGATAACGATTCTGATATAGATGATGATGAAGACGAAGATGATGATAGCGATTTAGAAGATGACGATGATAGCAATGACTAATCCATTGTCATTGATACTTTTAGCAGCAGGTTCATCAAGCCGTATGGGCGGTGGTGAAAAAAAAGAGTATAGAATGCTTGCTAAAGGTAGCGTACTATCAGAATGTGCAAAGAATTTTCTAAAAACAGAGCATTTTACTGATATTGTTATAACCATTCCTTCTTTTGACTTTGAAAAACAAGAACAAAAAGCAAAAAATGCTCTTTTCTTGGACACAGATATAAAATCGCTATTACAAGATACAAATCTTTTCTTTATAGCAGGTGGAGAAACACGACAAAAATCCGTATTAAATGCTCTTGCTTTTTTACAAGCTAAACATACTGAAGACGCTGATAAAAGAATAGTTTTAATCCACGATTCTGCGCGTCCCTTTGTAAGTGAAAAAATTATTAAGGATTGCATAAAAACAGCGTCTATTTATGGAGCCGCAGTTCCCGCTATAACACCTGTAGATACACAAAAAGAACTTGATACAGACAAAACTATAAAACGACATTTATTACGAAAAAATCTATGTGCAGTACAAACACCTCAAGCCTTTTTATTAAAGCCACTTTTTGATTGCCATAAAAGAGCAGCAACACTTAATTATGAATACACAGATGATAGCGAAATATGGGATTCTTTTTTAGATATAACAAATGGTAAAAAAGTTCATATTAGTTATGGGGAAGCAGAAAATAAAAAAATAACATTTGCTTCTGATTTAGAAAGAGGTTCAACTATGACACGCATTGGAATTGGAACTGATTTACATAAATTAGCGGAAGGAAGAAAATTTATATTAGGAGGAGTAGAAATACCTTTTGAAAAAGGCGAACTAGGTCATTCTGACGGTGATGTCTTACTTCATGCTATAGCAGATGCATTGCTTGGGGCTTCAAGATTAGGAGATATAGGTTCTTATTTTCCACCTGAAGACGCTAAATGGAAAGATGCCAATTCCGCTATGCTTTTACAAAAGATATGGGCAGATGTAAAAGCAGCTGGGTGGCAACTTGAAAATCTTGATTGCGTTATAGAATGTGAAAGACCTAAAATACTTCCTTGGAGAAATAAAATCATAGAATCCATTGCTAGAATACTAGAAGTTCCAGAAACTTCTATATTTGTAAAAGCAAAAACAAATGAAGGCGTAGATGCAGTAGGTTCTATGGAAGCTATAAAAACCTACTGCGTTTGCCTATTAACTAGGTAACTCTAAAATAAGACCAACTTCGTCCTCTGTTAATCCTACATTTACAGCAATTTGGGCATTTGTCCACCCCTTGCGCTTGAGTTCGCGTACAGTATCTTTTGTTTTAGGAGTTATACCACTACTAGCAGGTTTCTTTCCACTAGTAGTAGCTTTCTTCTTTTTTACCTCTGTTTGTGCTATATCTTGCAAAAGGTCTATTTTCTTATCTGCTGCCTTTGAGAGTTTTTGTAAGCGTTTTTCTGTGCCACTTATATTTTCCTGTGTAGAATTAAGTTGCTCTATACGATTTTCTGTTTCTTCAATGATCCTTTGCAATGAAGAAAGTTTATCTACAGCTTCATTTATGCTACCACTATTTTCTACAATTTGGTCAATATTTGCCTGCACTTCATCTAATTGCTCTGGGAAAGAAGATATCTGCGCATCATAATCTGCAAGGCGTTCTTCCAACTCTACAAGTTTTCCAACCGTGCTATCAACATTTTGAGCAACAGTATCTATCGTTTCTGACTGGGTTTCTAGTCGGTCATATTGTGATTGAACACTATCTAATGTATCTTGGAAATTCTTTACCTTTGCTTGCAAGTTCATAAGATTATCACTTGTAGTATTCAATTCAGAAATCTTTTCGTCCATCGTGCTGCTCAAATTAATTAGACGATTATATTTCTTTTCCAAAGCATCAATAGCAGTTTTTTGAGAATTATAACCTGTTATCTTTTGGTCTATTTCTGAACTAAGTTTTTGCACTTGTTCTATCTGAGCTTTAACATTCTTAATCTTATCATCATAAGAGGCAAAATCTGTAATTTTTCCCTTTAAGTCTTCAATAGAAGCATCTAACTGACTTTTAAGTTTTTCTGCTTTTGCAAATACATCTGTCTGCCCAGTAAAGTTAGCTATACCACGGTTAATAGCATCAATTTTTACTTGCAAATCATTTGTATCTCCATTTAGCTTATCCATAAGTTTCTGATACTCTTTTTTCTGGTCTTCAAAGTTTAGTTTTACACTATCTTTTAGTTCCTTTATTTGACGATTAGATTCTACAGAAGCTGCGTCCATAGCTGTCTTAGATTTCGTTAACATATCATTAAAGCGAGTCTGTAATTGCTCCATAATTGTTGCAGAGCGTTTTTCATAATCATCAAGGGCATCGTCTGCTTTTTGATTAAGAAGGTCAATATCATCTAAAACTTGCTGCCTAGCTTCTTCTGTTCTTGAATCCATAGTTTCAAGACCTTGCTTCTGCTTTTGCATAAATTCTTCAAGTTGCTTTTGATATTGCTTATCTGAACTTTGGAATTTTTTCTCTATTTTATCTTTCCAATCTTCAAAGTTTTCAGATATTTCAGAAATAGAAGCATTGCTGTTTTTCTGTTTTTCGATAAAACTTCGCCTAAATTCATCTAACTGTTTTTCCAATTCTTCTTTATTAATTGAAATCTGCTGATTAACTTGTTTATTGTAATTTTCACTCTCTTGTTTTAATACAGCAGCAGCCTGGTCACTAGTATCTCTTAGCGCACCTTTATACTGGTCAATAAAGTCATGCAAACGCTGATTTACTGTATTAATTTTTTCTTCTATAACGGCTTGATTTGCTTTTAACTCATTCTCAAAATGAGATTCTTTTTCAGCAGTCCTTTCTTGTATCTCTGCAATACGATGATTTAAGTCATCTTCGTATTTTATTTCTATATCACGACGACTTTGCTCATAAGAATTAGAAAAGTTTTCTATACGAGAATCAAAACTTGCTTTCCATTCCGTAATTTGTTTAGTAATTTCATCCTGCCTTTTTTGTAAATCAGTATTAAAGCTATCTTCGAATAAACGCAAATTTTCATCTACTGTGGCAAAAGACTTCTTCTTTACTTCCTCCAAACTAAGTTTTAGTGCAGCAACGTCATCTTTCATTTTATCACTTCTAGTTTTAAGTGCTTTTTCAAAAGTTTCATGATTCTTAGAAACATTAGTAGTAAAAGTTTCAAAGTCGGCTCTAATTCTTGTTTGAGACTGAGACATTATTGCACGCAATGTACCTTCTAACTTATCAATATCAGAGGCAACGGAGTTCAATTTATTAAAGCGATACTCTATATCATCTTTATATTTATCTAATTGCTTATCCAAGCCTTCTAAGAACCTTGATTGCTTAGTATCATAATCAGAAGCAATTTCCTTCATTGCTTTTTCAAGATTATCATCAAACATATCAACTTGCTCTTTCATTTCTTTATCAAAGTTAGCAAGGCGTTCAACCGCAGAAGATGTTTCTTCATTCAATTTCTTAGCAACTTCCTGAGATTCTTGCATAGATTTTTCATACTGAACTTTTATATTTGCAATGTCAGCTTCAACTTGTTCATGAACTGAATCTGCATGCTTTTTTACCTCAGTTAGAGAAGAAACAATATTCTTTTGCATATCGCTAACATATTGCTGCAAATCTGCCTTATACTTGTTAAGGTGTTCTATACTAAGCTTCTTATATTTCTCATAGGCAGAAGTCTCTTTTTGGTCTGCTTTAACAAAGGCTTCATCGAATAAAGAATTAAAACGCTGTTCTATTTCGCTAGATTGAGTATTAATTCTTGTTTCTATGTCGTCCAATTTATGAGAGTTAATGTCAGTTCTCTCTTCCAAATCTAGTGCTGTACGTTTCGTTTCTTCCAATGTGGTTGTAAGCACATTATTTAAATCGTCTATTTTTCCTGTGGTTTCTTGTTCAATAGAAGCAGTCTTGGTATTAACAAAATTCTCAAGTGTGTCTACCTTTGCTACTAAATCAGATGTAATAGAATCTACCTTATTGTTAATTGCTTCAGAAATATTTACCTTTGTTTTATCAACCTCTGTTTGCAAATTAGCGGTTCGTTCTGTTATATCCTGCATAATATTCTGAGTCTTCTCATTAACAGACTTTTCTAAACCAGAAACATTTTGATTTACATTTTGCTCCAAATCACTTACTTTTGAGTTCACATCTGCTTCTAATGAAGAAACAACCTGTGCCATATTTTGTTCTAATTCAGAAACCTTCTGCGTTACATTCTGAGTTAAATCAGATACCTTGTTATTTATATCATTTTCTAAGTTAGAAACATCTTGATTTACATTATTCTGTAAATCAACAATTTTTTTATTTACTTCATCCTGTAAACTAGAAACGTTTTGATTTACATTCTGTTGTAAATCACCTACTTTTGAATTTATATTTTGCTCTAAATTACTTACAGTTGAATTTACGTTTTGCTCCAAAGTATTTACTTTTGAGTTCACATCGTTTTCTAAGAAAGAAACTTTTTCTGTTACAGTTAATTGCAATTCAGAAACCTTTCCATCTACAGTTTCTTCTAGCATAGAAACAGTTTGAGAAACATTTTGCTCCAAGATTTTAGAACGTTCGTTAACTGTTTTCTCCAACGCAGCAGTTGTTTCGTTAAATGCAGAATCAAGACCTGTAGTACGTTCATTTACAGAACGAGTTAAAGCCTCAATTTTTTCATTTAAGCCCTTTTCTAGCGCACCTGCATTATTTTTTATAGCCTTTGTAATGGAGGTTGCTCTATCTGTATAAATTCTAGCAAGGTCTGTTATACGAGTATTGTAATTTTTCTCTAAAGTTGCTGTTCTATCTTTTATTTCTTTTTCTAATGCAGAAGCACGTTCTCTTATGTTTTCTTCCATAGCTGTAGATTGTTCATCTGCGTTATTATGAAGTGCTTTTGTACGCTCAGAAATATCATCTTCTAAAGCAGCAATTCGCTCATTTACAGAAAGTGCAAGATTTGCAGTCTTTTCATTTACAGAGTTCTCTAAATTATCAACAATTCCTAATATAGACTCTTTTAAGCCTACAGTTCGTTCTTCAACAGAAGATGTTATACCATCTGTTAAGTTTGCTATAGAGTTTTCTATATTAGATGTTTTTTCACTAAGCTGCTGCTCCCATAAATCATTCTTTTCTGTTAAAGCATGTTCTATAGCAGAAGTTTTATTTATTAAGTCTTGCTCTAAGGAAGAAGTCTTTTCTGTTAAAGAATCTTCAAGATATGTAGTTTTATCAAATAAATTCTGCGTTAAACGCTCTGTTGTTTCCGTAACCTTCTCTTCTAATGAACTTGATTTTGACATAAGTTCTGTAGTAAGAGAATCTGTTCGAGTATTAACTTCTTGCTGTAAATAATCAATTCTCTCTTGCAATTTAGTTTGAAGGTCTTCAGTCTGCTCATTAACGGACTTTTCTAGGGCACTAGATTTACCTAGTACAGATTCCATAATATTTTGAGTAGTTTCTGTAACAGTACGTTCTAACGGAATAAGACGTTCATTTACCTCATCATCAAGATTTGTAGTGCGTGATAAAAGATTATTCTCTAATTTTTCTATATTTTCTTCTAAGTGTTGAGCGGTAGTTTCTGTCTTAGTATCAAAGTCTGATTGTAATTTCTTTACTGTGCTATTTAATTCATCATTAAGATATTCAGTTTTTTCTCTTAAATCAGAAGCTATATTACTAGTTTTCGTTTCTAACTCGTTATACAAATCGTTTATGCGTTCAGTTAAACTATTTTCTAATGAGTTAGTTTTATCTTCAGCATTTTCTTTTAATGCTCTAGTTCTTTCTTCCACTTCATTTTGTAAAGAAGAAGTTTTTTCTACTAAGTCATTAGCTATGTTAGTAGTTTTTTCTTCTATTTCTATAGAAAGTTCATCAGTCTTATCTTTTAAAGAAGAACTTAGTTCTTCAGTTATATTATTAAGTTCTTCTTTAAAATCCTCTGTTCTATCATTTAAACTAGAAGATATAGAATCAGTCTTAGAATCTAATTCATTTTGTAATTTAGCAATTTTATCATTTAGACTATCCTCTAGTACAAGAGTTTTTTCATCAATAGAATCTTGTAACGAAGTCGTTTTCTCGTTTAGTTCATCTTGCAAAGAAGAAGTTTTTTCTCTTAAATCAGAAGCTATATCGCTTGTTCTCTCTTCAATTTCTATAGATAGTTCATCAGTTTTATCTTTTAGAGAAGAAAGCAACTCATTAGTTTTACTCTCTAGTTCTTGAGTATATGTACTTGTAACATTCGTATATTGCTCAATAGCTACCTGTGTCTTGCTATTAACATCTTCTGTCATATTAGCAAGATTTTGCATAACTTGATTTTCTAGGTCGCCTGACTTATCCTTTATTTGTTTTTCAAGGGCACCAGTACGTTCTTCTAAGGCCTCTCTTAATTCTGCAGTACGAGTTTCTATATCTTCTGTATATTTTCCCGTAGTTTTTGCATATTGTTCAATGGCAGAGTCCGCACGTTCCCTTACTTCATTTATCATGCTATCAATTTTCTCTGATATACCACTCTCTAAAGAGCCTGATTTATCTTGGATTTGGTCTGCCAACTTATTAGTTGTGTTTTGTAATAAATCATATAATTCCTTAGTACGATTTTCCACATCTTCTGCATAAGTTGATGTAGTATTTCTATACTGCTCAATGGCTTCGTCAGTTTGTTCTTGCACAGAATTTACAAGTTCATCTGTACGTGCATAAACATCATCTTTTATTTCTTGTAATCTATTATTTAAATCATCTATGCTTGTTTCAAATTCTTGTGTTAATGTAGATGATTGATTTTCTAAATCACTTGCCTTTTGATTTAATTCAGTATCTAAATTACTAAACTTTTCTGTAAAGAAATTGTTTATAGTGCTAGTCTGCTCTTTTAATTCTTTTGTAAGAGTTTCTGTTCTATTAGAAAGCATTTCGTTAAGTTCTGAAGTACGTCTTTTTATTTCTGCTTCTAAAGCATCTGTCTTTTCGTTTAGATTATCAGTGAGCGATGAACTTCTTTGCTTAAACGCAGTTTCTACAGTAGTTGTTTTTGT
>CAJOPO010000311.1 GCA_905236315.1 uncultured Treponema sp. | reverse complement strand
TAAGCGCAGAAGGAATGATGGAAGCTTGCAAGGTATGTAATCCAAATGGATATGGATTTTGTAAGGGGTGCTTTTCTGGAGAGTACCCAATGAGTGTGCCTGGAGAAATTAGGGGTACAAAATTAAGCAATCTAGGATAGGAGTATCGTATGGCAGAAAAGGTGGATTATAAAAAAGCTGGTGTTGATGTAAATGAAGGTTATAAGGCTGTTGATAAATATAAAGTGCAATCAGAACGTGCTCGTATACAAGGTCAACTTACAGAATTAGGTGCCTTTAACGGAATGTTTGCAGTTCCTGCTGGAATGGCAGAGCCTATTATGGTGAGCGGAACAGACGGTGTGGGTACAAAGTTAGACATAGCGTTTAAGATGAAAAAGTATGATACCGTTGGCATAGATTGTGTTGCAATGAGCGTAAACGATATTCTTTGTTCTGGAGTGCAAACTTCATTTTTTTTGGATTACATAGCTTGTGGTAAACTTGATTCTAGTGTAGCTGGAGAACTTGTAAAAGGAGTTACTGATGGCTGTATAGAAGCAGGGTGTGCTCTTTTAGGTGGGGAAACCGCTGAAATGCCTGATTTTTATGATGAAGGCAAATATGACCTTGCAGGATTTGGCGTGGGAGTCATAGATAAAAAAGATATAATTGATGGCTCTGCTATAAAAGAAGGAGATATCCTTATAGGATTGTCTTCTACTGGAGCACATTCAAATGGATATTCATTGATAAGACGTTTAGTAAAAGATTTTACTGAACCTTTCTTAAATACAACAATAGGAGATGTTCTTCTTACTCCTACCCGCATTTATGTAAAGCCTGTTATGTCCGTTCTTTCAAAAAAGCGTTCTGCTGTGCATGGTATGGTTCATATTACAGGAGGAGGATTTTATGAAAACCTACCTCGTATGTATCCACATGCAAAAGATGGAGAAAGACAATTATGTTCTGTAATAAAGCAAGATAGCTGGCAAGTTCCTGCAATATTTGAGGAACTTGTAAGGCGCGGTGCTGATAAAGAAAATATGTATTCTACCTTTAATATGGGGATTGGTTTTGTACTTGCTGTAAGTAAAGAAGAAGCTCCTAGCATATTAGAGCAGTTTAATAAAGAAGCAGGTCTTTATCATAAAGAGGGAATTGAAGATTTAAAAGCTTATCAAATTGGCTATGTGGGGCATACTGACTCCGTTATAAAGGGAGAGTTCAAAGGCAATAAAGAACTTACTAGATTTATTTTATAGGAAAGTTGATTATGATGAATATAGCAGTTCTTGTTAGTGGTGGCGGAACAAACCTACAAGCCCTTATAGACTATGAAAAGAATAACAAAGATTGCCCCTATAGCATTGCTATAGTAGTAAGCAATACTAAAAATGCCTATGCTTTAGAGCGTGCAAAAAAAGCTGATATACCTTCTTTTGTATGTAGCCCATATAGTGTGCTAGGAGCTGAAAGGGCAAAAAGTGCAGATAGAGATACAAAGCGCATAGAGGTTTCTAATGCAGTGTTAAAATTATGCAAGGAGCATAAGGTAGACGCTATTGTGCTTGCAGGCTATTTATCTGTTTTAGGGGGAGATATTCTTGCAGAATACAAAGACCGCATTATAAACCTACATCCTGCTTTATTGCCAAAGTTTGGCGGAGTAGGTATGTGGGGAGATAACGTGCATAAAGCAGTATTAAGTTCTGGGGAAAAAGAAAGCGGCTGCACAGTTCATATAGTAGACTCTGGCTGTGATACAGGGCGTATTCTTGTACAGAAAAAAGTTCCTGTTTTAGAGGATGACAGCGTAGAGTCTTTATATGCAAGAATCGCTCCTAAAGAACATGAAGCTATCGTAGAAGGAACTTGCCTTTTAGCAAAATCATTTTGACAAACTTACAAACTGATTTCTGAAAGCGAAAGCGAACGACTGATGTTTCGCTCGCTACGCTTCCCCCAGCATGACATTTCTTTATCTACGTTGTGTATCTGTATTTCTTGGCATAACTGTTATTTCTACACGCCTATTATTCGCTCTTCCTTCTGGGGTATCATTGCTTTCTATAGGCTTTGTGCCACCATATCCAAACCATGTAAACAAACTTCTATCTATGCCTTCATCTACTAGGGCATTAACTATAGCTTCTGCCCTCTGTAGACTTAAGGCTTGCTGCCCTTGAGGCTTATTCACATCTGCTGTATGTCCATCAACTCTTATAGTGTAGCCATGCGTATTCTTTAATCTTGCTTTTATCTGTTCTGCAATCTCTTGTACACGAGGACGCTCTTCAGGTAATAGCTCTGCAGAGTCTGCTATAAAGCGAAGATTTTGCATCCTATAAACAAATCCTGTATTGCTATCATCTATTGTAACATCTGGAACACGAGTTTCTTTCATACGCTTTCTAGCTTGTG
>CAJOPO010000310.1 GCA_905236315.1 uncultured Treponema sp. | reverse complement strand
CTGTTGCAAAAAGCCCTACTGCTATAGTTCCCCAAATACCATTCATCATGTGCACAGCAACGGCTCCCACAGGGTCATCTATATGTAATTTATAATCCAAAAGCCATATTCCAAACACAACTAAAAGACCAGAAACAACTCCTATAATAGCAGCTCCAGCACAGTCTGTAACATCGCAAGGAGCTGTGATGGCGACTAATCCTGCAAGAGAGGCGTTTAAGCACATAGACACATCAGGCTTTTTATACTTTATCCAAGTAAATATCATTGTAGTAACAGTGGCAACAGCTGGAGCAACGGTGGTTGTTAAAAATACAGAGCCTAAAGTTGGAACATCAGTTGCAGCCGCTCCGTTAAAGCCATACCAACCAAGCCATAATATGAATACACCAAGTGCACCTATAGTAAGATTGTGGCCTGGAAAAGCCTTTACCTTTGTAACCTCTCCTTTTGCGTTACGAGTAAACTTTCCAATGCGAGGTCCTACCATTGCAGCCCCTATTAAAGCGCAAATTCCGCCTACCATGTGGATGCAGTTAGAACCCGCATAATCATGGAAGCCCCATTGTGCTAAAAATCCGCCACCCCACACCCAGTGCGCTTCTATAGGATAAATTACGGCAGAGATTATGGCAGAATATATACAATACGAGCTAAATTTTGTGCGCTCTGCCATTGCTCCACTTACAATGGTTGCTGTAGTAGCACAGAATACTAAGTTAAAAACAAAATTTGAAAAATCAAAGTTTGCGTAATTCGTAAATACAGAAAATCCAGGTTTACCAAGAACGCTCCAAATGCCTGTACTTACTTCTCCTGTTACTGGGTCTGTATAAGAAAGCATAAAGCTAGCTCCTATCAAAAACCACATCACAGTTCCAATGCAGAAATCCATTAAGTTTTTCATAATAATGTTTCCTGCATTTTTTGCTCTAGTAAAACCTGTTTCTACCATAGCAAAGCCAGCCTGCATCCAGAATACAAAGGCAGCTCCTATTAAAAACCATACACTCCATAAATCACTCATTTTTTACCTCGTTTCTTTTTTTTTATAAGATTTTATCTTACGCTAAAGAGTAAATCTCCATAGTTTGGATATGGCCATAACTCTTTTGGGGTGATTAATTCAAGCTCATCTACACTTGCTCTTAAACTATTCATACTTGCAAAAACTTTTTCATGATAGAACATTGCAGTCTTTCCAGAATCACCACCTATGGCTATGTGTTTTGCTTCTATTAAATCTGCTTCAAGCTGAGATGTCTTATTAAAAATAGAAGCAGTAAGGGAAGAATTCTTCTTAAGCATTTCCACTTCATAAGAAGAATCAATATTAGAGTTTGCAAAAGAACTCACACTGTTTTTTAGACTTATGTTCTCCGCTAATTCACCCGCATACTTACTTGCACAAGGAAGAATATCTTTTCTAACCATTTCTAGCATAGTTTCTGCTTCTATGTTTATGATTTTTGAATAGTTTTCATTATGTATTTCATAACGACTAACAAGTTCCACCTTACTATATACACCAAACTTTTCAAAAACCTTTACGTTTTTTTCATCAAGGATATGACGCAAAGCTTCTGGAGTAGATTTTAGATTATAAAGTCCACGTTTTTCTGCTTCATGTACCCAAGAATCATCATAACCATTTCCGTTAAAAATAATTCTCTTGTGCTCCTTTATAGTTTTTAGAATAAGCTCGTGTAAATCTGCTTTAAAGTTTGCAGACTTTTCAAGAACATCTGCAAATTGAGAAAGTTCTTCTGCTACAACAGTATTTAAGAAAACATTTGCACATGCTATGGATTCACTAGAGCCTAACATACGGAATTCAAATTTATTTCCTGTAAAAGCAAAGGGTGAAGTGCGGTTTCTGTCTGTGGTGTCTTTGTTGAATTCAGGAAGAACCGTAACACCTATTTGCATTTTTTCTTTTTTATGAGTACCATAAGGCTTCCCCTCTTCTATACATTCTAAAATCTCGCTAAGTTCCTCTCCCAAAAAGATAGAAATAATTGCAGGAGGTGCTTCATTAGCTCCAAGTCTGTGGTCATTACCTGCGCTAGCTACAGAAATACGTAACAAATCTTGATATTCATCAACAGCCTTAATTACGGCACATAAAAATAAAAGGAATTGTGCATTGCTTTCTGGAGTGGCTCCTGGGTCAAGAAGATTTTTTCCTGTGTTTGTAGAAATTGACCAGTTATTATGCTTTCCGCTACCATTTACGCCTGCAAAAGGCTTTTCATGCAAGAGGCAAACCATTCCGTGCTTAGCAGCAACTTTTTTCATCATCTCCATTGTAAGTTGGTTATGGTCGCAGGCAATATTGGTAGTAGAAAAGATAGGTGCCAATTCATGCTGAGATGGAGCTACTTCATTGTGTTCTGTTTTGGCAAGAATCCCTAACTTCCAAAGTTCTTTATTTAAGTCTTTCATAAAGGCTTGAACACGAGGTTTTATCATACCAAAATAATGGTCTTCTAATTCTTGCCCCTTTGGAGATTTCGCGCCAAATAATGTGCGTCCTGTAAAAATTAAATCTTCTCTTTTATCATAAACGCTTTTATCTATTAAAAAATATTCTTGTTCAGGACCAACTGTGGTTTTTACACTTGTTACATTTTCATTACCTTCAAATAAGTGAAGGACTCTTACCGCTTGCTTGCTAATAGCTTGCATAGAGCGTAAGAGAGGGGTCTTTTTGTCTAAGGCTTCACCTGTGTAAGAGCAAAATGCTGTAGGAATACAAAGAGTACCATCTTTTATAAAGGCATAGCTTGTAGGGTCCCATGCCGTATAGCCTCGCGCTTCAAATGTAGCCCTAATTCCGCCGCTTGGAAAACTAGAGGCGTCAGGTTCCCCTTGAACAAGTTCCTTGCCACTAAATTCCATAATTATTTTTCCATCTGTTGTAGGGGCAATAAAACTATCATGCTTTTCTGCCGTAATTCCTGTTAAAGGTTGAAACCAGTGCGTGTAATGGGTTGCTCCTTTTTCTACAGCCCAATCTTTCATTGCATTTGCAACCACATTAGCAACGGATGCGTCTAATTTTTCTCCGCCTTGAATTGTTTTCATAAGGCTTTTGTACGTTTCTTTAGGGAGCCTTGCCTTCATAACAGTTTCATTAAAAACATTTTCACCAAAAATAGATGTAACTTCTTCCATAACTAATTCCTCTATACAAAAAAAAGGCGTTGTACATTCTAAAACTTTACACTTAGAAGTTTTAGGAAATACAACGCCTTTGTTGGATTTAAAAACAAAAAGGTCGCAAAGATTTTTTCTTTACGACCTCATTGTCTATTTCTGTTATCTTTATACCCTAAAGAAAATTTTTTGTCAATGGGAAAAGGAAAAGTTTTTAGTTGACAGTTATCAGTTGTTAAAATGGCGGTGATATGAAATAAAGTTAATCAGTCCGTTGACTTGCTTTTGCATAAACTGCCATATCTTCTCGTTTTCCTATTGCAATAATATTTACTACAAGGATATTTTGAATTACCGAATAGACTATACGAATTTGTTTTTTACAAACATACATTTTTCGATAGCCTGTTAAATCGTAGCCATTTTTATTTCCAAGTTCTTCACCAAGCAAAGGAGAAATCTTCAATTTATCAATCTGTTTTTTTTACAAGCAGTTTTAAACTTTCATCTAAGGCACAAAATTCTTTTAGCGCATCAGGATGAAATTTTATTTCATATTCCATTAAAAAACAGCCTGCTTTAAAGCATCTTCATACGAAACATAATCTTCAATAGGAGTATTTTTCCTTGTCTGCAATGTTTCATAAATCTCTTTTCGCTCTTGCAAATCATCTAAAGATTTTAAACGTTCATATTCATCAATGGGAATCATTACAGCCTGCATTTGATTATTTTTTTAAACTACAACCTTTTCATCATTGGATTTCGACATTCTCTGTAGAAAAGTGGCAAATTCACGTACAAATTGAGAACTCGAAACCATTTCATTCCGTGTAAATGCTATCATAGGAAACCTCCTACATAAGATTATATGTAAAATATTCTGCAAAATCAACTAAAATATCTCACTTTGCACCATGCACGGTTTCCTATCTTCTATCCCCCTATTATTACGCTTTCTCTATAAGTGACAAGCAGTCCCCTCCACATGCCATATTCCATATACCTTCTTTTTGCTCAATAACTTCAAATCCTGAGCGATAGGCCATATAAGCAAAGAGTTCACGGCTCATATAATTACGTCCACCGGGAGCATTTGAAAAACTCTGCTTATAGCTTTGCGTGAGGTTTGAATGATGTATAAGAGCCCTTCCTCCAGAAATAAGCACTCTGTATATTTCTTTTAGATATGAGTATATATCAAGAAGTTCAAAGTGCACCATTGCATCATAAGAAAACACAGCGGAATAACTCTCGTCCGATAAATCATGCAAATCTCGCCCATTATTCGCATAGTATGAAACTTTAGGGAAAGAGGAAAATCTGTTTTTACAGAAGTCTATATTTTCCTGTAGAATATCCACAAGCATAATACTATCCGCTTTATCAATATAATGGGGAACATGCCTACCTCGTCCACAAGCAAGTTCTAGTACATTTTTAAGATTAAGTTTTCTAAACATTCTTAAAAACTCAGTACCTTCGTTCCAAAAAATGCCAACAGCTTCATCCTGTTCTGCATGCTCAAAATAATTATTCATACAAACACGATGATACTCCGCAATGAAATTTCGTTCCTGTGAAACTAAATCATCATGCGGATAAAGCAAGGTTCCTATAGAAACCGCTTGAATTCCCAAATCCGAAAGGTTTCGCCTAATATCCTTAGCAGCCTGAGGCTCAATAGGCGAAACAATAACGTTAATTCCACTTTTTATATTTTCAAGTTCAGATAATGGAATAATCTGAAAAGATGTCATTGAACCATCTTTTTCAACTACATCAACACTTCCTTTTTTAAATGTGTCAATAAATCCCTCAAATTTAATGTCATGTAAGTTCAAAATCTGTGCAAAGTTTTTTCCTCTTGTACCAGCCCCAAAGATATAGGTTTTCATACACTTTCCTCCATAAAGTAAGAATCTAAAAAACAGAATTACTATACAAAAAAAAAGCAATGTTGCAATAGGAAATGTAGAACTCCCCCATATTTTCATTAAGCCCAGCGGGATTTTTCACAGTGTACACTGTGAAAAGGACTTGATTAAAGTCCTTTTCCGCAGCCTTGCTACGCTCGGCTGCGGAAAAGAAGTCAAGATTTAAGGGATTGTATTATAAAATGCTCAAAAAAGGATTATCGGTTGTAATGCCCTGCCTTAATGAAGAAAGAACATTAGGAACATGCATCGAGAAGGCATTAAAGTCTATTAGTGATATGAAAATAGAAGGTGAGGTAATAGTTGCGGATAACGGTAGCAGTGATAATTCAATACACATAGCCGAAATCTTAGGGGCAAAGGTAGTTCATGTATCACAAAAAGGCTATGGTTACGCATTAAGAGGCGGGATTGAAGGCGCGTCTTATGAATACATCATAATGGGAGACGCAGACGACAGCTATGATTTTTCCAATATAGAGCCGTTCATAAAAAAGCTAGATGAAGGATATGACTTAGTTATGGAAAACAGATTTAAAGGTGGCATTGAAAAAGGCGCAATGTCTTTTTTCGCATCGCTATATAGGAAATCCTTTTTTATCAGGCTTGGGCAGGCTCTTTTTCCATACGAATATCGGGGACTTCCATTGCGGGCTAAGAGCGTTTAGAAAGGACAGCATAGAAAGTATAAACCTATGCACAACAGGTATGGAGTTTGCAAGCGAAATGGTAGTAAAGGCTGTGCTCTTTAAGCTAAAGATTGCAGAAGTTCCGTGCAAGCTATACCCCGATGGTAGAGATAGACCACCGCATTTACGCAGTATTCCTGACGGATTACGTCATCTTGAATTTTTACTTTTATACAGTCCCAAATGGTTATTTGCATATCCAGGGTTATTATTCACATTTATTGGTTTGCTTTTTTAACAGTAATAATTTACATTCAGCCATTGCACATAGGCAGAATTCAATTAGAAGAAACTACAATGCTTTACAGTGCTTTAATAATGCTCATAGGCCTTCAATTTATACAGTTCTCGGTTTTTACAGGAATATTTGCAAGGAGAATAGGACAAATCCCCACAGTGGCACCATTGGTAGATAAAATAATTTTCTTTATAAATAAAAGAGGATATTTTCTTTCAATAATCGTAATGCTAATTGGAATGATTGGAGTAATATCAACCTTAGTGTTATGGGGGCAGGCTGGCTTTGGAGAGTTGAATACAACGCTCGTATGCAAAACGGCAATTCTATTTGGCTCGCTCTTTGCCGTTGGGGCAGAAATATTGCTGTTTACACTTTTTAACAGGGTGTTGAAGATAGGAAACGTAAATGATAAATAAGGCACGAATAAAATGCGTTACCTATGGCGGTAGACTTGGCTGGCTACTTAGAAAGACGCTATCAAAATATACAAGCTGGGCATATCTAGAGCTACAATATATGTTACGTAAAGGTTTATTTACAAAATATATAAACTTCTTTGAAGGCGAACAAAATAAGTCTAGTACAAATAATGCTCTTCCCTTGCCTTGCCTAATCTCAATAGAAACTATTAACAGATGTAATAGCACCTGCTTCTTTTGCCCTGCCAATAGGAACAACGATAAAAGGCCATTTGCCAAGATGGACGAAGAACTATTTAGAAAAATCATAGAAGAGCTTTCAAGGCTTAATTATGATGGATATTTAAATCTGTATGTAAACAATGAACCGTTTATGGATAGCAGAATTGAGGATTGGTATAGATATGCAAAGGAACACTTACCTAATGCAAAGATGTTGCTGTATACAAATGGAACTTTTATTACAAAAGAGAGATTTGAAAAAATCATTCCCTATATTGATAAAATGATTATAAACAATTACTCAGAAACTCTTTCGTTACACAAAAATATTAAGGAGCTATATACATTAGTTAAAGCGAAATCTGAATACTGGGACAAAGACATTACTATACAAATTCGCTACATAAAAGAAATCTTAACTAATAGAGCGGGAAGTGCTCCAAATAAAAGCCATAAAAAAAGAAACTCTAAGATTTGCATTATGCCGTTTACGGATTTTACAATATTTCCAGACGGAACAGTGGGCTTATGTTGCAATGATGCCTTAGAAAAAACTAATTATGGCAACTTAAAGGATAAGACTTTAATTGAAATATGGACATCTGCACAGTATAAAAACTTGCGGAAAATCATTGGAAGCAATAGGGACGAATATGTTTTTTGTCAAGGTTGTGATTTTGTAGACGCTGGAATACGAAATAGTTTTATGAAAGCGAGATTAGGAGAAAGAAAATGAAACTAACAATGAAATATAGAAAGTTAATAGCTATACCGTTTATCACTATGATTGTGGGGTATATATTGCTCGTATTAATTAATTTAATTCCAACAAAGTTAATTCTCACAAAGGCAAAAGAATCCGCAAATATTCTATCATCGGAAGGTCTATATCCGGGAGTATTTTTCTCTTTTATGGATAACTGGACTAATGCAGACTGCATTTCCATTATAGTTAATAAAAAAACAAATAATCCCTTTTATAATGCAATAAATGCTTATGAATATGCTAATGAAGCCGACACACAAGGCATTGAAAGATTACAATCTTCTCTTGCAGGCAGAGCTTATGAAGTGCACGACCATTCATATTTATGGCATGGCTTTCAACTATGGCTAAAACCTTTATTGCTAAGATATAACATAACAGAAATAAGGCTATTAATGTATTTTATAATTATTGCATTGGTTAGCATTTTGTGTGTTTTATTAGCACAGACAAAGAATAACCCTTTAGGCTTTCTTCCCTTTTTGGCAGCATTTACAATATTTAACTTTCAGTTAAATTCGCTATCGCTATTATTTTTTAATGACTTTTCTATTGCATTGATTGCAAGCATAATAGCTTTACACTACAAAAATAAGGCTCTTCTCCAAAAAGTGTGGGTAGAGCCTAAAATCATATTACGCCATGACGGCATATTTTTCAAGGGGAAGTTTGCCGCAGACG
>CAJOPO010000309.1 GCA_905236315.1 uncultured Treponema sp. | reverse complement strand
TTTCCAACTGCGAGTTTTCGCAAAGCGAAAACTCGGTAAGTTCGCGCAGCGAACGACATGCCCGCGCAAATCACCCCGATTCAACGCTAGCAGATTTGTACGATGAAACTTTTATGCCCGCCGACCTGCGCAAAGCCCACCGCGAGAACGACAAGGCGGTGATGGCGGCGTATGGGTTCAGCGAGAAGATGGGGGAAAGCGAGATTGTAGCGGAGTTGTTTAAGAGGTACGAAGAATTAACCCGCATTGATGCGGACTGTTAGCATGGGAATAGAAAATGTAGGTTTTTCTGTTCCGTGTTATAATGAAAAATGATAGTAACACTTATTAAAAATAGCCTAAATTTCTACTTACCGCTCTCCTTATAACGTTTACTTTTTAACCCTTAGGCTACGCCTTAAAAATTCCTACAATGCTTGACATCGCGTAGTAGGCTACGACTTAAAAATTCCTACAATGCTTGACATCGCGTAGCAGGCTACGCCTTAAAAATTCCTACAATGCTTAACATCACGTAGCAGGCTGCAACTTTAGAATTTCCTATAAGGTTTTTACTTAAGGTATGTATTAAAGTTTCAGTCGAAGGTAGACAATAATCATGTTTTAAATATATTTTAGTTTTCTCTAAACTGTTCTTTTTATTTTCCCGATTATCTAACTGAATTATAGTCATTTTAAATTAGGAGATGCTTATGCGTAAAAGAATTGTTTGCTTTTTAATAGTCTTTTTATTTGCTGTAGTACCAAGCTTTTCTTCTGCTATAACTTTCCAAATAATTCAGCATGATAGTGTTCAATCAGAAATTCGTAATGCTTCCTATGTAGTTGAAAATACTTTATTTGATTATTTTTTTGAACATGGGTATATAGTTACAAATTCACAATCAATAAGTACATTTGACGATATTAGCGATAAAGAAATTACATATTCTGCTTTAGGAGACGCGGAAGAAGGGCAGTGTACGTATATGGTTGCAATCATAATTGAATATGATACAACTCGTTCTTTTAATCCTAATGCAACTGTTCTTTCTAATATAAAAGAAATAAAGTGGTCTTTGTATAATGTTTCTTCTGGAGCGTTGATGAAAAAGGGTTCTAGAAATCCAGGAACTGTTAATTCAAAGCGTGATAACGAAAACGGAATTAAAAATTTTACAAGACAAATTGCTGATGATATTTTTTCTTGCCTAAAAAGGCGATAATCGAGAGGGAATAAAATGAAAAAACTTATTACAACAGTTTTTGCTATATCTACATCTCTTGCACTTTTTGCAGCTGGCGGAACTTCATCATATACAGATGGACGTGTTGCTGTAGCCACAGATGGCGATTTACCTCGTGGTTTATTTGCAAAAGCCGCTGGATATTTACCAGGTGACAGTATATCAGTAACAAATCCTGAAAGCGGACAAAGCGAAGAAATATTGGTATTAGGCTCTTTGGATTCTAAAGGGGAAGCGGTTTTAGTTTTATCTAAAGAAGCTGCTGAAAATTTAGGTGTATTGCCTAATAGCACTTTACAAGTAAAAATTGCAAAACGATTAGGTTCTTATGATAAAAGTGTTACAGGTTCTGCTATACTTTCTCATTCATTAGAAGAAGCTAATTTACCAATTACGGAAGATACAGAAAATAAAGAAGAAAAAATCTCTGCTTTAGAAAGTGTTCCAGATGAATTTATTTCTGAAGAAACTGCTTTATTGCCTTTAGATAGTGAAAAAGATAATAATGTTTCAGAAGAACCTTTTGTAAACGAAGAAAATCGTATTGCGGAAGAAGAAATTTCTACTACAAATGATGCTATCCTTTCTGCAACGGAAGAAACATTAGCAAATGATAATGAACTTATTGCCGCTTCTCCTCGTGCTAATGAGCCTAGTGCAAATCTGTCTGCTTTAGATTATTATGAACCAGGAAAAGCTTTAACTCGTCCTAATTCGGAAATAAAAGAGGAAGCGGTTTCTTCTATAGAGCCTGTTACTACGGAAGAAGTAGCAGAAAATCCTCTTACGGAAGAAAGTAACATTCCAGAAGAAGATATGTATGGTGAAGAAGTCGCTATTTTAGAGCCAGAAATTATAGCTACACCAGAAGAGGTATTTGAAAGTCCTAGTGAGGAGGTAGTTGCAAAAGAGCCTATTATTGTTGAGCCTGAACCTATTAAGGTAGACGAAATAGAAACTGTTCCTCAACCGAATGAATATATTGTAGAAGATGATTCTAATAAGGCAGAAGAAGAAATGCCTATAGTTCTTGTTCCTACAGAAGCTATTGCTTCAGAAACAAATGAACCTTCTTCTGAAGAAGAAAGTGCTCCTGCAATTATACTAGTACCTATAACAGATTCTTCTTCAGAAGCTGCAAAGTACCAGCCTGTTGTTCTTGTTCCTGCTGACCCTAAGGCTCCTCCATATAGTGATAAACCTAAAACTCAGCCAAAAGAACCTGTAACCACTCCTTCTCCAGTAGAGCCAGCTCCTGCACCAAAGCAAAATCCAGTTGTAAATGTTCCTGTAGTTACTGTTCCTGCAAATGATTTACTTTCAAAGCGTACTGTATCAGAAAATGCTTTACGAAAAGGGAAATATTATGTTCAAATAGCAACTTCTTCTGATAAGGATAGCATAACATCTATGCTTAAAAAATATGCTTCCTATCCTCTTGTAACAGTACCTCTTTCTGATGGTAGAACATATAAAGTTATGGTTGGACCAATGAGTGTTGATGAATATGGTGTTATTCTAGAACGCTTTAAAGCCTTTGGCTATAAGGATGCCTTTGTAAAGTTTATAAAATAGATGTTTACTTTAATAGACCTTTTCAAAAACACAGCTTGCATGTAAGCACGTTGCGAAGAGGTCTATTAAGTATTTTGAGAATCTGCAACCATTAATACTTCATCATTGTCATCATCACCTGCCAACATTGCAAGGTCAGAAACCATTTTATAATGAGCGGCTTTCTGCCATGTAGTACCTGCCACATCAAGAGATTTCTTTTGCTCGTCTTTTCTTTCTTCCTGTTTTTGTAAAGCAACATTTGCAGCTATTAATAATTTTGTAGTTGCATCAGCTCGCATGTGAAGTAGTTGAGCAACTTCTGCTTCTGGGGCATTTACTAAATTATTTAGTGTTCCGTATTTTTTCATTAATAATTTATCTTTTTCTTTTCCTATGCCAGGCAGTTTTATAAATGGAGTTACAGTATTTTCTTTTGTACGTAATTGTTGATTTCTGCTTGTCGCGAATCTGTGCGTTTCATCCCTGACTCTTTGTAGCAACCGTAAAGCATCGCTTTGCTTTGGAAGGCATATTGGTTTAGAAGCATGCGGTCTCCATATCTCTTCATCACGTTTTGCTAGCCCTGCTATAGGAATATCTGCTCCTAATGCTTGTAAAATACCATCAACAGCGTTAACCTGACCTATGCCACCGTCTATAAGTAGTAAATCAGGAAGAGGTTTTCCTTCATTTATAAGACGTGTGTATCTACGACTAGTTGCTTCTCTCATTGACTGAAAGTCATCTATATATCCGTCAGTAGTCTTTAAGCGAAAATATCTGTAATTCTTTTTATCTGGATTTCCATTATAAAAACTTATGA
>CAJOPO010000308.1 GCA_905236315.1 uncultured Treponema sp. | reverse complement strand
GTTGCATTGTGGAAGAATCCGTGTAATGCTAGCGAAAAAACACAAGCTTTATGGATTTTTCGCTGGCAACGCCTATTGCTCAAAATGGCGGTTGAAAGTTTTGGCATACTTTCTGTAACACAACCAAATATCTTATACTACATTCTATAAGACCAATATAATGGGAAGTTAATATTGTAATAACCAGATGTTGCAATAATATCAGCACCTAAGCCGAATGAATGTCGTCTGTTTAGCTGCCATTTTACATTTGGATAGGCTTCAAAGAATGCAGAATAGCCAGCAGCCATAGCACCTGTACCACGCAATATTAAATTAATTGACCAACTTGGAGAGAAATGATATGTTCCGCTTAAAGCAGCATATACATCAAAGCCTGTTGTATTGCCAGTTCTATTAGGTATTACACCATTTTTTAGACCTAATGTTTCTACGAGAGCAGTTACAAAATCAAAAGCTATATCTAGCTTACCACTACTAGCAGCAAAGCCAAATGATAATAAGAAACCATCTACTACAAAGTAGTCTCCAAATACGCCGTCATCATCTGTTGAAAAACCAAATGTAAACAACATATCATTATTTGCAATGATATGACCATAAGCACCTACAGTCCAGCGTTCTGTAGCAGAGTTATTCATATTAGCAAGTTTTAATAGGTTACGACCTACAAGGCCAAAGCCAAAAGAATTTGGTCTATCATATTCAAAACCAAAGTTAATACCAGGTGCTTTTTTAGATATATCAGAAAGGTCTACATCAAAAGCTACATCGCTTACTTTCTTGGAAGAATAAAGAGCAGTATTACCAACCATTACTGTTGCTGGGGTTACACCTTTTACATTACCGTCAGATAAAGCTGCGGTCGTAACTGTTGCAGTTGTTGAAGTAGAAGCTTTAGTACCAGCAACAGAAGAAACGGTAGCACCAACAAGTCCTGAAACCATTGTAGTTTGAGTGGTACGTGAACCTAAACCAAAATCCACACCAAGACCAATCCTTAAATCGTTATTAAGTAGGTTAAACATAACGCCAAAGTCGCTACCTAAGTTGCCACTTTCTATATTACCATTAAATACAGGTAGATATGAACCAAAGATGTACACATCATCGCTAAATATTACAGACATCCAAGGGAATGCTCTGTAATCTATAAACCAGTCATAGCCATCGTATCTAAACATTTGAGCTGCATCGTTTACCCAAGACAAGCCTAATGCAGTTTGAGTACTTTGGTCAGTAATGTTATAGCGAGATATTCCAAACTTTCCTGTTATGCCAGCTTCTATTCGCTCAGACCTAAAGCCTGTTGTTACTTCATTAAAGATTCCATCAAATGCTACTTGCATACCGCTACCAGTAGAGCCATCACTGTATATATCTATGACATTAGAACTTACAGTATTAGTAAAGTAAGTCTGTACAGGAGGTGGTAGAGGGCGTTCTACAATTTCTTCCTCTTCATCTTCATAATCTTCTTCATCATCGTCATAATATTCGTCTTCGTCATCAAATTCATCATCTTCTTCAAGGGCTACAGCGTCCTCTTCAGAAGGCTCAAGCGCAGTTTGAGCAAATATAAAGCTTGTAGTAAGAACAGTAATGGCAGCAATAGCAGCTAGCTTTTTTAGTTTTATCATTTTTATCTCCTTTCTATAAATTATCATAATAATGGGCTTATTTTAGTTCAGAAAATGATTAAGGTCAATAAATTTTGCACTAATAATGAAACCTTATAACGAATTATGTGTTTTAGGAAGATAAAAATTAAGTAATGTTACAAAAGAGGGATGTATTTTAGACCTTAAAACATGTTCAAGGTCTACTTGAAATGACGTTAGAGCGTGCCAGTAGCTCATCGCTCTAAATTCAAAACTCACAGCCTAATACTAAACGGCTAGCATTATCAGAATTTATAACAAAGCTAAAATCTTTTGCCTGTCTTCTTGCGATACAGATAGCGCATTAAAAGCCTGCTCAACAGAATATCCAACATTGGTAGACAAAGCTTTTACAGAGCTTAACAAGGTTCCTATATGCCCTTTTTCTATACCCTTTTCCATACCTTCTTTTATACCTTCTTCATGATACTTTCTCTCTGGAATATCTATTAATGGTCCTCTCATAATTTCACCTACTCCTTGTACTACATTTTTATAATGTACTGCTATAGCTTTTACTACCTCAGCAGTTAGGCGTTCTATTAAACGTTTATCGTATGCACATATTTGTCCATTTTCTGCACATTCCTTTAATCTATTGCTCAAGATTATATATTCTGCTTTTAACTCTTCTAACTTTTTAGGGTCTTTTTCATATTGTTCAAATCTATCTTCATGATTAAAAATATAGAATGGCAACAAAAATAGCAATTTTTTCTGAAATATATCTTCTAAATTATACGATTTTATTTTTATTATGGGTACATCATATTCTAAACTTCCACAAGGTGTCTTTAGTCTATAAAGATATTTTTTGGGAGTTTTGCTCGTACTACGTAAATATAAAACCGCCGAATTAGGAAATTCTACTGTTAGTATTCCATTTTCGCATATTCCCTGGTCTAAGGCAATTTGAGCATCGTATTCAAAAAGCCTTATTAACATTTTACTATCTATAGTGCTTCGACATTCCCAATGATATTTCTTTTCTATTTTGCCTTTTACTACGAAATTAGTATCTGTTATGCGCTTTTCATTAATTTCATCCTGTTTTTCAACAAAATGCTCATTAGGATAAAACTCTATTTTTTCTGTTCCTGTATAATGTTCTCTGAATGTTTCATTCAGTACAGGTAATATTAAACTACTACAATCGTTTAGCATTGTCCTAAATGCAGAATCGTATATATTTCCCATTGCATTATTAATTATAGATTGGAATTATTTATTATTTACAGAAAAAAATATATTTTTCTGTAAATAATAGTCTTGTTCAGTAAGTTTTTACTTCACAATTTAGCGATTCAGCGTAGCATTTTAGAACATGCTTAATAAATTTATTTATTCATTTACAGGAATAAATGATGCCTTATCCGCTCCACATATAGGACATACCCAATCATCAGGGATATCCTCAAAAGCAGTTCCTGGTGCAATGCCACCGTCTGGGTCGCCAACTTCTGGGTCATATACATAACCACATATACCACATTGATATTTTTTCATAACATTCTCCTATTATAAAATATTTTAACACGGCAATTTTGCTTTTACAAGAAAGATTTTATAACTTATACATTTTCTTTTTGCATTTTATGAAACATATTTTTATGCATGGAAATCAATTTTACACTATACTCCCATAAAAAACAGTGAAAAGGAGACTGGCGGATT
>CAJOPO010000307.1 GCA_905236315.1 uncultured Treponema sp. | reverse complement strand
GTTGTAAGTCGCTATAATAGCGCGACTTACAACATCGCATTTTCAAAGTTGCCTCTAAAAACTGAAGTTTTTAGAGGCTCCCATAATAATATTTTCTTAAAGCATTAAATGAAAAAAGAAAAGATAATTATATTTTTTATTTTATTTTTTTCACATCTCTCATATTCTTTGGAAATATATAGACCAGAGAACTATGGAGAGATGAATACCATTCCCTGCTTTTTAGAAATTACTGATACAGAAGGCAATGACGCAACTTCAAGCATTATATCAATTTCATATTCATGGTATAACGAATTACAAAACAATCCTAAAAGGCATCATAAATATTTTGAAGGTTGCTTTTTGGGAGGAACCGTTATACATCTGCAAATGAAAAAAGGTACATACCATATAAGCATATATACCCCAGTTGATAAGCAAGGAAGCTATAAAAATATAAGCAATAATGACTGGAAATCAAATACCTTTGTATACACAGTAGACTCCCCTGCCCTAAAAGTTATATTCATAAGTCCTACAGCAAATGAAAATGGATTTTATTCAGGTGCTTGGCATATAGACTACAAAGCCCCTAAGTTTTACATTTATACAAAGCCTTACAGAAACTAAAATTAAACAAAAAAAGCGAGTACAAGAAAATTTGCTTTAGCAAACTATTGTACCCGCCTTTTGTTGTCATAATAGACTATTTAAGATAAGAATCTTAAGCATTAAGACGTTTTTCCAAATCATCCAAACATTCAGATAGCTCTTTTGGTAAATGCTTTCCAAACTTTGGATAGTGGTTTTCTCTAATGTCTTTAATTTCTTTCTTCCAGCCTTCAACATCAACCTTTGTGATTTCTGGCAATACCTTCTTATAGGCTTCAGAAAGACCTTCTGTATTAATAGCACCCTCTTTTGGCATATAACCGATTGGTGTATCTACATAGTTGTCTTTACCATCGCAGCGGTCAAATATCCAAGCTAAGACACGGCTGTTGTCACCATAGCCAGGCCACATAAATCCACCTGGTAGGTCTGGATTATTATCATCCTTGCGGAACCAGTTTACATAGAAAATCTTTGGTAATTTGTCTTGGTCTGCCTTTGCGCCAACATCAATCCAGTGCTGGAAATAGTCGCCCATGTTATATCCACAGAATGGAATAATTGCAAATGGGTCGCGGCGAATCTTTCCTACTTCTTCTGGGTTAATTGTAGAAGCAGCAGTAATTTCTGAACCAACAATAGAACCTAAGAATACACCGTGATTCCAACTGCGGCTCTGGTGTACAAGAGGTACTGTAGAAGGACGACGACCGCCAAACAATATAGCACTAATAGGTACACCTTTTGGGTCTTCCCATTCAGAAGCAATACAAGGACACTGTGAAGCAGGAGCTGTAAAGCGTGCATTTGGATGAGCAAACTCTTCACCCTTAGGACTCTTATCCTTTGGTAAAGCATCGCGCTTATTACCCTTCCAGTCAACCAATTTTCCCTTTGCAGGATAACCAATACCTTCCCACCAAACATCGCCATCTTCTGTAAGAGCGCAGTTTGTAAAGATTGTATTCTTGCTTGCAGAAACTAAAGCATTCTTATTACTTTCTTCACTTGTTCCTGGAGCTACACCAAAGAAGCCTGCTTCTGGGTTGATTGCATATAAGCGACCATCTTCACCAAACTTCATCCAAGCAATATCATCACCAACGGTTTCTACCTTCCAGCCAGGAATAGTTGGGATAAGCATAGCAAGGTTTGTTTTACCACAAGCAGATGGAAATGCGCCTGTTACATACTTAACTTTTCCTTCAGGATTAGTTAGTTTTAAGATAAGCATGTGTTCTGCAAGCCAGCCTTCATCGCGAGCCAAAACTGTAGCAATGCGCAAAGCAAAACATTTCTTTCCTAATAAAGCATTTCCACCATAGCCTGAACCATAAGACCAAATAAGTTTCTGGTCTGGGAACTGGCTAATGTATTTGTGTTCTACATCTGCACAAGGCCATATACCATTGTCCTTTTCGCCATTATTAAGTGGTTTACCTACAGAATGTAGACAAGGAACAAACTCTCCATCTGTTCCAATTATGTCTAAAACTTTTGAACCAGCACGTGTCATTATGTCCATGTTTAGAACAACGTACTCTGAATCAGTAATTTCTATGCCGTTCTTTGAAATTGGAGAACCTAGAGGTCCCATGCAGAATGGAAGAATGTACATTGTGCGACCATGCATACAGCCCTTATATAAACCGCGCATAGTAGCTTTTAGTTCGGTTGGATTAATCCAGTGATTTGTTGGACCTGCATCTTCTTCATCAATAGAAGAGATAAAAGTGCGAGATTCAACACGTGCTACGTCAGAAGGAAGTGAGCGGAACAAGAAGCTGTTCGGCTTTTTTGCTAGTGGTGTGGCAAGACCTGCGTCTACACATTTCTTCATTAGACGGTCATACTCTGCCTGTGAACCATCACAGAGATAGACTTCATCGGGTTCGCACATTTCAATGCATTCTTCAACCCATCTCAAAATCTTGGCATGTTTTATGCTCTTGTAGTCCATTCAACTACTCCTTTTTTAGGAAATGAATTGTGAAACAGATGATTTAACAACGTACCAGAGCTGTTTTCAGCATAAAGTTTACGAAATATCATAAACAAATACTCAATTCCTTATGTGCAATAGTATAATTGAAAGTTTATAAGATTTCAACATATAAAAGTACATTTATATGTTTTTTATTTGCTCTAAACGGTCTTTTAAGGCAAGATATGCTCCTAACACTGCACATGCACAGCATATTGCCGTAACATAAGTCTGCAAGGGAATGAACAGGGGCAAAATTAATAGTAAACTTGCAAAAATGAATATGGTTTTAAAAGATTTAGAAGTGAGAGGAATTATTTTTTCTTTAGGAAGGGCTTTTTTTATTTTTTGAATACGATATGTATAGAAGAAAATGATAAAAACATAGCATACCGCTCCTAAAATACAAATAATCAAGTCTATATTCATTTATTATTTTGCTCCAGCCAAGCATATAAGGCTTTTTTTGCAGAAGGAAACGCTAGTGGGCATTTTTCTATATCATCTTTATTCTGTATTGCCACCCACTCAAAGCCGTCCACTTCTCCTTTTTGCGCTTTTAATTCTGCTGTATCAGGAAGAGTGGCGGTAAAAAATAAATCACAGGTTTTATACTCTATATTTTTATACAAATACGTATTTGGTGCACTACAAATATATACTATATGCTCTGGTTTTACACCTGTTTCTTCTATACATTCGCGCTCGGCCGCTTCTTCTGCGCTTTCATCTGCATCTGTAAAACCTCCAGGAAGAGCAAAATATCCCTTTCTAGGTTCTTTTGCACGTTTTTCTAGTAAAAAACGGTTTTGACTGTCTTTTATCAAAAGCCCCACAGCACTTGCCACATTATTGTATAAATCAAAGCCACAATTATGGCAAAACCACTTTAAGCCATCATTTAATGTTTCTATATTTCTACTGCCACAATGAGGACAAAGGTTGAATTTATTTTTTTCCATATATATAATCTAGCACAAATAGTGTTTATATGGAAGTAGAATTAATATAGGGAACCTCGAAAAACTCCCTTTCAGAAAGTTTTTTCGAGGTTCCTGCGAGTTGTAAGTCGCTATAATAGCGCGACTTACAACATCGCATTTTCAAAGTTGCCTCTAAAAACTGAAGT
>CAJOPO010000306.1 GCA_905236315.1 uncultured Treponema sp. | reverse complement strand
TGACACTTAGCAGCTAACTTTAATGTATCCCTAAATTTATTTCTTTCCTTTTCTGGTATCCCTTTATTAACAGCATATCGGTCGTAAATCTCCACTGCAAAACTAGAAACTCTTTCTACATGTGCTCCAGTTTCCTTTGGGTCTCGATAACCTGCCATTTTTACAAGTCGCTCTATAAGTTGTTTAGTTAAATATGTATATTCATAAACCTGCCCAACAGTGGCTGCAAAATGTGAAATATAAAACTCATCATCACTACTAAATGGAACGATATTTCCATTTTCATCTTGGGCATTTATTATTTGTAAGACACCCAAAACTTTGCCATTAGTCATAATAAGAGGTATAGCCAACATTGACTGTGTATGATAGCCAGTCTGTACATCGGAATCTCTATTAAAAGTATACGGTCTCTTTATAGTATGCATCTCGTCCATATATTCACTCATTGAATATACATCAGGAATATTTATGACTTTTTTGTTCAATGCACAATAGCCTGCAATCATATTAGAAGAAGCTGTAAAAGTAAAAGATGAGTAAGGGAGTTTCTCTCCTGGTGCTAAACGTTTTTGAAAAGTATGATTTAAACTATATTTTATACTTAACTTTGAATCATTTTCATCAAAGGAATAAATTGAACCTGCGTCTGCATTAACAATTTCACAAGCAACAGTAAGGATATTTTCCAAAAGAATATCTACATCTTTTATTTCGCTAAGACGTTTTTCTATTTGAGTTATTTGTTGTAATTTTAATTCGTATACAGCTATAGATGTCATGCCCTAAAGTTACCTTTTTGTGTGTCATTTTATATTAAAAACGTATATTTTACAAGTTATATAATAAAGAAAAATATAATGGACCTGCTCCAAAAGATACATCAGGCAAGATGTGTAAGCCATAGTCTGTTTTTTCTGCACTTAAAAATACTTTCTCTAAGTCTATTTCCTTAGGACATTCAATATATTTAATTAACTTATTCATGTTATTCATAAAAATATCATAAGTTTTTTCGTAAGGAACTACCTGTATACTTGAAAACTTTTTTAAAGCTTTTGAAATATTTAAATCATTTTCTAAAGGAGATAATGCACAAGTTGAGTAAAGAAGGAAAGATTCGCTTTTTAATAAACGGCAGGCACAAGAAAGTAAAGCCCACTGTTCCATTGATACAGTTTTTATTCTAGAAGCTGTCCATACATTTAGATAAGTTTCATCTTGTATAACATGACGCTCACTAGAGCACGGAACATCTAATAATATAGAATCATAGCAAGAACTTTCTCTGCGACACCAAGAAGCTCCATTGCTACAACTAGTGTTTATTCTTTTTGCAATAGAAGCAGGCAAACAAGTATTTATAACAGAATCAAGCCTCTTTTTTCTTTCTGAAGAACGTTCATTTGCATATAAAACAGAAGTTTCATCCATTATGCTAGAAAGAATTAGAGTTTTACCTCCCGGTGCGGCACATAAGTCCAATATCTTATGACCACATGGCAAAGAAAGGGCTGCACATATACTACCTGCGTCTAAAAAATAAGGAGTATTTTCTTCAATACAAAACTTTATATGCAAAGGAGGTGAATTAAGAGCCTGAGAAAGTTTTTGCCATCTAGTTCCAAAAAGTTCGTTGTAATATTCAAAAAAATATTCTTTTCCTTGTTTTTTTTGTTTTGCAGACATTATTTCTCCAAAAACTCTGTATAAAATTTAAGTCCTTCATGATATGCTTTATTAAATTCTGTTATTCTATCTTCATGGCTACCTTTTTGCTCATCAACAGAAGTTTCTCTGATTACAATTTTGTTTTCGTCTATAACATCTGCAACAAGTATGCCACAAAATATTTTATATTCTATAACTTTGCGCTCGGTCTCTTCTAGTCTTTTTGTAAAATTTAAATCATCGCTAGATTTTTTTAATAGGGTCTTTACAATGGAAGCATATCTTTTTTCACTTATCATAAGAACATCGACACCCGCTTCTATTGCTTTAATAGCGACAGTATTAGGGTCTAAACCATTTTTTGCCAATGCTCCCATAAAAATATCATCACTCATAACAATACCGCGATATGCCAAACGTTCTTTAAGAACCTCAGTAACCCAATAATGACTTAAACAAGCAGGCGTATCAGAATCATAAGAAGCTATACAAGCGTGAGACATTAAAATAGCTTGAGGAAAGGTATATGAACTTGCATTTATAATAAAAGAAAATGGATTTATAAATTCATTTTGTAGTTCACTATCGGTAACAGAAATAATAGAAGTTCCTATATGGGGGTCTGCATTTGTATTACCTGGAAAATGTTTTAAAACTGAGCCTACCCTATTTTTTTGAAAGGCATTTACAACAGTTAAACTATATATAGAAGTTTTTGGAACATTACCATAAGACCTATCTTCTAAAAAAAAATTATTACTATCGGTTAAAGGTTCAGCAACTGGGGCAAGATTCATATCAATACCCAAAGCGCGCATTTGGCTTGCTTGTAAATCATATAGATTAAAAGATTGCTTTGGAGATAGCGTATCAGAAATTCTTTTACAAGAAGGCAAAGGACTTGTTATATTTCTTAATCTATTTACAGTTCCACCTTCCTGGTCCAATGCAATATATGGACGTGGTGTATTATTATTTTTGCAATAATGTGCTATAGAATCTGTGTAATGAATAAAATCTTCTACACTAGAAGAAATATTATAACTAAAAAGTAAAACACCACCTGGCACAAGTGGCTCTATACTCTCTGATTTATCTTCATACACTAAAGAAGAATCTTCTATAGCAGAATATGTTGTTTTTCCTTCAACTCCTACTAAAAATAATTGCGAAATACGCTGAAGCTCTGATAATGAATGTAAATATTCGTCTATCGCCCTATCCATAGCATTTTTTTCATTTGCAAAAGCCTGTTGAACCATAAACAATAAAGAAAGGAAAAATAAAATTTTATAAAAAGGCAATCGTTTCATATTTTATGAAAGTCTCCAAGTTTTTATTTCTTAATACACGTAGCAAGCATGACAATATATTTTCAAAAAATCAAAATCAGTCTAGCATTTTTAATTAACATTTTCAGTTTCTATTATAGAAACATCTTCATTTAACATTTGCTCTTCCTCTTTTTCTTCTATTTGCTCCTCATATAAAACATTGGGCAAAGCATTTTCTACAGGAGGTATAGGTGTACCAAAAGCAAAAACTGCTCCAACAGATAATAAATCAAGAAATTCATTATCTGCTGGAACTGTAGGAACAAAAAAAACAGAATTATTTTCCACTAAAAAAGAACCTTCTATTTTATCATTAGCAATATTTATTGTAATAGGAATTGTATATCCCTTGTCATAAAGTTCTTTATATTGCATATAAATAGATTTTTCTACAAATAAGGATATTTTGTTTTTATTAACCACACTCATAACAAAACCATGTAGCGGATTATCTTCTCTGCCCCCTTGCACGCAAAGCATTTCCAATAGATTGTCATATTGACTATTAAGAGCAGATAGAACATCATTTTTATAAAGCAGAGAATTAACTTCATCAACAGAAGCATTTACTAAATCATTACCTGCTGTATTTGCTATATACATCATGGCATCTGCAAAAGACGGTATAGCCCTTTTTTGTGGCATACTAGAAAACTTTGAATTAATTGTAGAAAGTTCTTCATAATATACTTTTTGATTATTTACAGAATCAACAAAATTTTTTGAAGCCTTAGAGGAAACATTTTGAAACGACCCCATATACTTATTGTCATAAAGATTTTTGGCTTTGCTTACAAGTCGTTGAACGGCAGTATCATTAGAAAATGAGGGGTCATATTGAGAGATAATATACTGAACAGTTTCTTCACTACGTTCTAGGTCTGCTTGGTGTACATCATTAAAATTATCACGCATATCACTCATTTTGCCTTCGTAGGATTCAGAAAGTTTTTGCTTTTCTAATTCATGCAGCACACGTTCACTATCAAGGGAACCTCTTCTTGAAGAAGCAATTTCAACAGAATTTGAGTCATATTGAGCTAATTGTTGTTGATATAATTTTATATTCTTTTCTGCTTCTTCAATTTGTTCTTCTAATTTTGAAAGACTTGCTATAGCTTTATCGTAATTTGCTTCTATAATGGCTTCTCTTCTTTGCCGTTCTGCTCCACTTTTTATATTTAAAGATGAAAGTGTTTTTAATGCTGAAATTCTTTCTCGTTCTGCTTGTTCTAAAGCATCATCTCTTTGAGATTCAAGAATACGTTTATTTGCAGTGGCATCTTGTATTTGAGCTTGTGTTGTGTTAACAAGATTCAAAAGATTACGCAAATTTAAATCATCAAACTCATTTACTTTTACTTGTATCTTATTATTGCTTTTTGTAACAAATATTATAACCACGACAAACTGAACAACAATAAATAAAACCATAACTAAAAGACGACGCAAAATGGGTCTAGAGTTCTTCCAAGCATTTTTTCGTGTAGAGGCAAAAGCCTCTTGCATATTGTATGGAGGATAATAATCATCTTGTGGTAAAGAGGCAGTTTCTTCCTCTAAAAAATCTTGAACAATTCTTACTTTGTTGTCATAGTCCATATACCACTCCAATTTTCAGGTGCTCTAGAATTATTACCCATTCTCTCTAAAAAGACATTTGCTACTTGCAACTGACAACGCTCAAATGCCATTCGTGCAGCACTCCAGTCACCTTCATAATAAGAAGTAAGACCTTCTTGGAAAAACATAAACTTCTCTTCCGTATACATTTCGCAGAATTCTTTATCTTCTTGCTTTAAATCAAGGGGGAAAAATATTTTTTTTCCAACGTTTTTTCCTTTTACTTGAACCGTATCTATCTCATAAAAAGTATATCGCGAAGCAGCTTCTGGAATACTTCGTACTTCATTTTTCACATATTCGCTAACTAAAACTGGTAATTTATAAATACGTGTTAAACTTTCTATCCTAGACGCTGAGTTTACATTATCACCTATAACAGTATTTGCCATATATTGATGAGAACCTATATTGCCATAAAATACAGAACCACCATCTATTCCCACCCCTATTTCTATGCGAACTGCTTCATAAATTTCTTTTTCTTTATCAGTAAACTTTCCTTGTGCTATTAATTCATCACGCTTTGCATCTATTTTCTTACAAAATTCTTTTGTACAAGAAGACATTTTCCATGCACAAGAAAGGGCATCTACAGATTTATAAGCGTCATGCTCATGTGCACCTGAAGTTTTACCAAAAACTCCTAAAATAGCATCTCCAATAATAGAGCCTATAAAAGCTTTTGAAAATAATTCATTTTCTTCATCAGAAGGCTGAATTATGCCTATTATAGAATTATAATGAATATTTAAGAGCCTTATAATATCATTTCCTAATATCTCAGTGCGCGTAGTAAAGTTTTGTATATCAGTAAATAATATGGTTAATTCCCTTTGCTCTCCTTTTAATTCTACTTTGTGCTCTTTATATGCTGTATCTACAACGCTCTTTGGAACAAACTTTTGAAACATATTGCGTAAACTAGCAGTATTTACATATAAATTATTAAAATTAGCAGCAAGATAAGTTATATCGTCATTAGAAGCATCACTTATATCTATAGGACCCTTTGTTAAGGTATCTGCAGAAGGAAATTTATTCCCCTCTTGTTGTAAATCATAAAGAGTCTTTGTAAAGTGTTTAATATTGCTAAACATTTTATTTAGCACGAACATTCCTAAAAAAATAAATACTATAGTTAATGCTAAAATAATTATAAAAACAAAAAGAAAGGCATAATACATATCTTTTTGTAATACAGAGCGCAATTCCCCTCTTAAAATAAAACAGTTCCAATCTGTTTGATATTTATATACGCCCATATATTCACCAGATTGACTTTTAAATCTAATAGAACCCTCTAGTCTATCTTTAGAATTCTCTGATATAGCAGTAGCTAAAGAATCTTGTAAAAATGTTAAAGCAACGCTATCACTAAAGGTTTGCCAATCGCTTGTTTCCCCTTTGTAAGCAAGAAAAAGAAATGTCCCATCAGTATTTAATCCCATAGCAACACTATGAGGTCTAGAAAGTTTACCTTCTGCCATCTTTTGTAGACTTAAAATGGCTTGCTCCTTATCTTGAGTATACATACTTATTTGATACTGATTAGAAGCAGTTTCGCAAATATCAGAAAGGTCATATACAAGTAAATTATTAGTTAAAGAGATTACCTGTCTTTGAGAAAACTGTAAAGAAATAAAATTAGTGCTAAGGCTTGTTAAAAGAATAAGCGCAACAAATATAGAAAGAACTTTTACAGAAATTGGGATAATAGGAGTATTTCCAACTCGTCTAAATCCTATCTTAATAGACTTTTGTAACAGAAACATTTCTCCTGTTGATAAAAAAATATAACAGTATTATGCTAATACTATATTATGAAAAATTCAATAAACGTTTCTGAAAAAAAGAAAAAAAATTCATCTCTTTTAAGGAAAGGATTTTCGCTATCTTTACTCACATTATTTTCGCGCATATTAGGGCTAATACGAGAAATTACAAAAGCAAAGTTTTTAGGAACAAGTGCATATTCAGACGCTTTTGGCATTGCATTTATGATTCCCAATCTGTTTAGAAGGCTTTTTGCAGAAAACTCTATTTCTGTAGCATTTATTCCAACTTTTAGAGGATATTTAGAAGATTCAGAAGCTGACAACTCAGCTATTTCAAATGCAGGCACTATTCAAAACCAAAATAAAGAAACACATAATTCCACACAAGAGTTTATAAATGCAACATTTACATTTTTAACATTTATAACAGTCCTTTTTGTTTCTTTAGGAATGATTTTTGCACCACTTATTTTAAGAATCTTTTACAAAACACAAGATTATAACTCTATGCAAGAAGCTATAGTGCTTACTAGAATAATGTTTCCCTACTTAGTAGTAATATCCATAGCTGCCTTTTTTCAAGGTATCTTAAATGGAATGAAGATATTTTCTCCTTCTGGATTTACTCCCATATTATTTAACAGCATAGTTATTGCCCTAACATATATTTTATCCCCATATACAAAAAATCCAGCAAGGGCTATGGCAATAGGTGTGCTATGTGGAGGAATTGTACAAGCGTCATTTCAATTACCCTTTGTAATTCATTGTAATTGGAAAATTCAATTTACAGGATTAAAAAAAGCATTTACAAATAAGGGAACAAAAAAAGTTATTTTTTTAGTTGGTCCTACAATAATAGGAATGGCCGCATATCAGTTAAATGATATAGTGTCTTCTGCCTTAGCAACACGAACAGGAGAAGGCATATACTCAAGTTTAAGTTATTCATTAAGACTACAAGAACTTATTCTAGGTATATGTGCAGTAACCATAGGCACAGTTATATTACCAGACTTAACAGGATTTGCTAAAAAAAATAATTGGACTTCATTCAGTTCCATGCTCAGTCAATCCATAAAAATTATGGCTCTCATAGCTATTCCCATAACATTCTATTCTCTTATTATGGGAGAAAATATAATTAAACTATTATTTGGCACAGGACGCTTTAATGAAAAATCAGCACAAATGACAGTTCAAGTGTTTCGCTTTCATATAATAGGTTTATTTTTTATAGCTGTAAACAGAATTGTTTCTCCAGCCTTTTATGCACAGCAAGATACAAAAAGCCCCACTTTTGCAGGTCTTGCAAACTTTGCAGTTAATATGTTACTTGCCACAGTGCTATCTCGCTATATGCAAGGAAACGGAATTGCTCTAGCATTAACCATAGCTTCGCTAGTAAATATGATATTGCTTTTTATTTTTCTCAAAAAGAATAAAAATCTTTCTGTAAAAGGAATTACAATTCCTGCTTTTTTATATTCAATTAAAATAATAATATTTTCAATAATTGCTTCCATTCCAGTGTATCTTTTAAGAGATAAACTAATAGGCATATTTTATAACAAATCTCGTATAATATCACAAGGTTTCCCTGTTGCTATTACAGCTATTATTTTTGGCATAATAGGTATATTTTTGCTTGTTATTACAAAAGATAGTTTATTAATAAATTTAATACATAAATTCACTAAGGAAGGTAAAAGATGATTGCAAATTATGAAGAAGTAATTAAAAATGTAAACTTAGATGAAGTCTATAGAAAAAGGCGAGAAAAAGTCTATGACTATATGGCTCAAAATAATATTTCTGTAGCTGTGTTTGAAGATTCAGAAGATTCAAGATGCAGTTCTTTGCGATATTTAACAGGCCACCCCTCCGATGCCGTTCTATTACTTAGTGCAGAAAGAACTTCTATACTTATACCATGGGACGAAAATCTTGCAAATGAAAGAGCACACGCAGATAAATTAATCCCTTACACAAAATATGGACGAGATAATATTAAAGCTGTAGAAGAAACACTAAAAGAATTTAATATTTCTGATAATCCAGTTCTAGCTCTTTCTCCAGAAACCACATATCCCTTATTTAATAAATATAAAACTACATTACCTAATAGCTGGAAAATACTTTGCAAAGAAGATTCTGTACACCATTTTGTAATAAAACAAAGAAGCCGCAAAGACGAATATGAAATTGCCTGCACAAAAAAAGCATGCAGCATAACATCTGCAATGACAGATATTATAGTGCAAGGTGTTAAAGATGGTAAATTTACAACAGAAAGCGAAGTAGCTTTGTTCATTGAAGGAGAATTAAGAAAGCAAGGTTGCGAACGCACTAGCTTTGATACCCTTGCTGCAGGTCCTAGCAGAAGTTATGCGATTCATGCCTTTCCAGGCTACACTGCAAAAGAATGGGGAACAAAAGGGCTTTCTATTTTAGACTATGGTGTATGCTATGAAGGATATGCTAGCGACTGTACTATAACTATAGCACGTGGACCACTTACAGCAGAGCAGACAAGACAACTTGATTTAGTACAGAAAGCAGCTGATGAATGTATAAAATTGTATAAACCTTCCCAGCCCATTCTTGCAGCAGCCACAAAGGCAGATGATATTTTTGCAGAAGATGGACGCACAATGCCTCACGGTTTAGGGCATGGTACAGGTCTTGATATTCATGAAGCACCCTTTATAAACCGAAGAGCTAAAGCCCTCGATGTTTTTGAAGCAGGAAATATAATAACTTTAGAACCAGGTCTTTATGACCCCATTATTGGTGGCTGTAGACTAGAAAACGATGTACTCATTACAGAAGATGGTAATGAAATCCTAACAAATTCAAAAATCTTCCGTTTATAAACGCTAAGAACATAAAAACTAAAAGGACTCTGCTATTCTATAGCAGAGTCCTTTTTATATTATTGTAGTTTATCCATAATACGAAAGATTTCTCTATCAAGAATTATTGCAAGTTGCCTATCTGGTATAAAACCTAGTAAAGCTCGTAATGAATTAAAAACTTGTAAAACTAGCTCCTTACCACTAGGTAAATCTTGACTGTTTTCTTCAATATCTTTTATTCCTAATTTTTCACGAATATCTTTCAAATATGATAATAAACCTTTATACCCCTCTAAACGACTTATTATATATTCAAGCTGAACTCGCGCTAGGCTTTCCATAAATATTTTTCGTTTACTAGTTGGAAGATAATTGCACATATCACGTAATTCTTTAAATAGCTCTATAGAACTTGAATATTTATTGTCTGCCTTTTTAGGAGCGATGTTAGGCATAGGAGGAATATTAAAAGGCTTAAACATTTCTATAGAAGACTCTTCGCTATCACTTTCTTTCTCTAGTTCATCGCTATCGTCATCTTCCACATCTAATTCTTCTAAAGAAATTAAAGAATCAGAAAGTTCTGGCACTTCAAGTTTTGTCTCTTCATCTTGAATTACATCATCACTTTCGTTTTCAACACCATCGTCTTTCTCATCAGAAAGTGGCATTTCTTTTTCTAAATCTGATATTTCATTTTCTATAGAAAGCTCTTGGTCGCTTATATCTTCTGTTTCTTCTATATCATTTTTTATAACTTCATCTTCAGGTAATAAAGAATCTAAATTATCTGGTGCAGAAATATTCTCATCAAAGTCAATATCAAAGGGAGAGAGTTCTTCATTTTCTTCTTTTGAAAGTACATTAACATCAGGCTCTGCCCACTCTTTTGGAAGAATATCAATATCTTCTACATTAGGTGAATCCTTGAGAATAGTTTCTTCTACAGTATTTTCTATTTTACTTTCATCAGTAAGAGTTTCGTTTTCTACAGGGAGAACGGCAGCAGGTTCATCTACAGGTAAAACGTTTTTAACATCATTTGCACTTTCCTTGCTTTCTGGCACAAGCCTATACATTCGCTCTACACTATTTCTGTAATTACTGTTTTTAGAATATTCAGAAGCAAGCTGCCTATATGAATCTAAAGCTTCTGCATAACGGTTTTGTTTTTCATAATTAGAAGCAAGTAATATCCTTGCAGATACATCTTCAGGATTAGTTTCTAAGTATTTCTTTAAATGTCCTTCTGCCTTATCAAATTTTCCTTTTTGATGATAGCGTTTTGCGCCATCTCTATAAAAATCCGTATATGAAGGGTCTATTGAATTTATTTTTTTAAAACACCCTTCTGCCTTTTTATCATCACCGCTACAGATATAATACTGACCAAGCAAATTGAGAGTGCGAACATCATTTGGATTATTGTTCCATACTTGTTTTATTTTTCTACTAGCACTATCAAGCATATCGGCTGTCATAAGCACTTGCGCATATTGACGGAGCATACGGTCTTCGCCGGGAGCTAACTGTTCATAACCGCGCATTGTATCAACAGCTTTACTAGCCTGTCCAGAATCTTCATATACACTAGCAAGTTCTGACAACGAGTTTGTATCATTTGGCTGTATTTTTAATGCCTTATTATATTCATCTGCTGCCGAATCATACTCTTGTTGTAAATAATGAGTACGCCCCATTTTAGAATGAAGTTCTGCATTATCAGGATTAAGACGTATAGCTTGAATAATCAAATCAGCAGCATCATCTGTATTGCGCTTGTTAAGCAATAAATCCGCAAGTGCATTTATAGCTTCTAACCAACCTGGCTTATAGCGAAGAGCAGCCTCATATTCTTTTACAGCTTGCTCTGTATTTCCTAATTTTTCATAGCTTTTTGCAAGATTCAAATGCAGTACAGGATGATTAGGGTCTACTTTTAAGCCTTTCTGATAAGAAATTACTGCTTTTTCTGGCTGATTTAATACTGCATATATGGAACCTAAATGATTATACGCTAAAACATCATTAGGATTTTCGTCCACTACGGTATTAAAACACTGTATTGCATCATTGTATTTTTCCATAACTTTATAGGTAAAGCCTAAGTTATAGAAAGTTTGCATATCACTTTCATTTGCAATAACAGCCTTTTCTAAAACTTCAATAGAATCTTTATAACGCTTTTGTCTTCTGTAAATGGAACCTAGATTATTTAAAGCCTTTACATTATTAGGCTGTAGGTCTACTAACTGCTTATATAAAGGAATCGCTTGACTATCATTTCCACTTTTTTGGTATAAATTACCTAAAGCTTCTATTAAAGATGCATCAGATGGATTTTCTCGCAATAGATTTCTATAAAGTCTTATTGCTAAGGCATAGTCATGAGCTAAAACCGCAGATTGCGCTCTTTCTAGTAAAATCTTATTATCGTTTGCAACGTTTGTTTCAGAAAAATCGCCCATAAAGCAACCACCTCATCTATTAACGTTTTAAAGGCCTTGCATGTGCCTCTTTAGACATTATACCTATAATTTTCTCATCATATTTAGAATATGCAGCAACTGTAAAATAATACATCTGACCATTTTTTAGACCTGTAAGAGTTGTTTTTGCCACATTCCCAACATTTAAAGGAGATTCCCCTTGCAAGGCTATACGTCCTAAATATTCTCCAGGTCGCTCACCATAATAAACATAGTACCCACCAGCAGAATCATCTACAGAATAACTCCAAGTAAGCGTAACTGTTCCATCTCCAGGCTCTGCTAACAAAGTAAAAGGTGGCAATGGGGCTTGAGTTTCTGTATAACTTACATCTATTTGAGTAATAGAAGGCGTATTATTTCCATCTCCGTCAGGATATAAATCAGCTGCTATTTGAAAATACAAGCCTTTTACATTTTCAATTTGCTTATGATTAGAAACTGCTATCCAAGCAGGTTCTTCATCATTCCATTTAAAATAATTATCTCCAGAACGTACATATAGAACAATATCTGTCTGCTCTGGCTCTGACATAATAGCATCTAACCTTGTTAATGTTGCATTTCTTGATATTTTTATAGGCTCAGATTCAAATCTGCCTCCCTTTGTGCGATAGGTATCATAACGCAATTCCTCTGCACTATCATTTACAGAAGTACGCTTTATGCAAAAATCATCTATCTTACCAGTAAACTGGGAACATATTTCTATATCAGCTACAACTCCAAGGATAGGACTATATATATTGCCACTTTCTTGCTCATTACTTGTAATATATTTTAAGCCCTCTAGTTTTCCGTTAATACGATATTCTAAAAGACCTGTATCTTCATTGTAACTAATTTCATGGTGCATCCACACATTAGGAATAATAGTACGATACGAAGATATAGAAACTTGACCTCCGTTTTGTGTATAACCATTAAACACGTTTGTAAAATCCCATCTAAGACGATTACCATAGAAACTAGCACTTATCATCTGATAAAGTAAATAGTTATTATTGTTTCTAGAAGAACGCCATGCAAAAACTATCTCTCCGTTCTCTGCAATAGATGGACATAACCAAAACTCCATTATAAAAGAACCTGTATTTCCAGAAGAACCAAATACGCTACCTGCATTACCTCTAAGTCTAATTCCCCCTTCCCCACGAGATAAGGCTGCTCCATTTCCCATTTTAGAAGAAGTTGTATATAGCAACGAAGAAGAAACAACATTATAATTACCAGATACGTCAGAGGGAGTTTTTTCATCAAAGTCTATGAGTAAATCAGTAACAGAAGAAAGTTTTTTGCTATTAGTTGCTAGTTGTATGCTATCATAACCATACTGCCCCCTACCTATAGAAAGGCCTTCCATTTTGCTTATATTATTCCAGCCATCTTTTCCACCTAAGGTAAGAGTTTTTTCTTCTGCATTAAGTTGCAATCCCACAACAAAGAGTAAACAAAATGTTGTAATAAAAAATATTCTTCTATTAATATACATAGCATTATCCAGCCGTAATACTTTTATTTTAAGTTTAATTGATTATAGTTGCAAGGTAATTTTATAATAATCGCTCCTTTAATGAACCCAATACACCTATACTGAATTTATCGAATGTTACTCAAGTATTCTTGAATATAAAAATGAAATACTAACCTAATTGACATAAATACTAATTTATTTTACTTTCAACATTAAGGAGAATCTATGACACGCCAACTTACAGATGGGAAACCTTTTTCTTTGATTCTTTCATTTTCCATACCAGTTCTTTTAGGATATTTATTCCAACAATTTTATAATGTAGCAGATACAGTTATAGTAGGCAAAGCCTTAGGAGTACAAGCTCTTGCTGCTGTAGGAGCGACCTCTTCTGTAAACTTTCTTATAATAGGTTTTGTAACAGGAATATGCTCTGGATTTTCTATACCTGTAGCACAACGCTTTGGAGCGAAAGATTACTCTACAATGCGCTCCTATGTTGCAAATTCTTCATATTTAAGCATTGTTTTTTCTATTATAATGGCAGTTTTTACAGTTATATTTTGTCGCCCTCTGTTGCGTATAATGCTCACTCCAAAAGACATAATAGAAGGCGCGTCTTCTTATATAAGCATAATATTTGAAGGTATTCCGCTAATATTCTTATATAATATCACAGCTGGCATTATACGCTCCTTAGGAGACAGTAAGACACCTGTATATTTTCTTATGCTTTCTGCAAGTATGAATATAGGATTAGACTTACTTTTTATACTTGTGTTTAAGTTTGGAATAAAAGGGGCTGCTTGGGCAACTGTTATATCTCAAGGTAGCGCAGGGCTTGCTTGTCTCATATACATGTATAAAAAGTTTGAAATATTAAGACCTAATGCGCAAGAAAAAAAGTTTTCTATAAAAAACTCTGCTACTCTATGTAGTGTTGGCATACCTATGGGCTTACAGTATTCAATCACTGCCATAGGTAGCGTTATATTGCAAACATCATTAAATACCTTAGGTTCTGACGCTGTTGCAGCGTCTACGGCAGCAAATAGAATGAGTGGCTTTTTTTGCACTGTTTTTGACGCATTAGGAACTACTATGGCAACTTATGGAGGACAAAATACAGGTGCTGGCAAACTTGACCGTCTTGGAGAAGGCGTTAGAGACAGCATGATAATATCTATTATTTATTCCATTGCAGTATTTATATTCTATTTTGTTGCAGGTCAGTACCTTATGATGTTATTTATAGATAAATCAAGAATAGATATAATACGTTCTGCAAAAACATTTTTACTAGAATCTTCGTCCTGTTACATACTACTTGCCGTTGTAAATATTGTACGCTTTATGATTCAAGGAATGGGCTTTAGTGTGTTTGCCATATTAAGCGGTGTATTTGAAATGATAGCTAGAGCTTTAATAGGTATTTTTGTAATTCCTAAATGGGGATTTATTGCAGCAGGATTTGCTTCTCCTTTTGCATGGCTTTTAGCAGATTGTTTTTTAATTCCTGCGTTCTTTTGGTGTAGAAAGAAACTTCAAAATATTATGATAAAAAAATCTTAACATTTTTAATATGCTGCTATTCTTCAAACACAAAAAGAATAGCATATTAAGCGAACAAATCTTATGATACCTGCCCTGCCATTTGGCGACGGAAGTGTCTTCTTTCGCGAGGATCTTCTTCTATATAGTCATCTTTCATAGCATAGTAATATATAGAAAGACTAATAGCTAAAATTAAAACTGCACCAAAAACAAATAAGCCACCTATACTTGGCCATATAAACGTAACAAACATTCCCATAAACGAAGGAAGTGCCATGCAGAACCAAAGACGCGCAATTTCTCTATTAAACAATTTTATATCTTTTACCCAATCCTTATTTATATTATCTTTAAACAAAAATTGTGCAGGTTCTGTATTATGCAAAGAAACAAATCCCATTATAGTAAATATAACTGTGCAAAATAAACATAATAAACTTAAAATTGAACCAACTGACATAAAAGCCTCCAATATTTTATCGGAACATAAAACTAACACGTTAAGGCTTTAATTAAAAGAAAGAGATGTGTTATAAAATATATGCTATACAGAAAGCCATTTTGAAGTCGTTACAGAATCTATAAAAGCATATATTCTGTAG
>CAJOPO010000305.1 GCA_905236315.1 uncultured Treponema sp. | reverse complement strand
TTGTAAGTCGCGCTATTATAGCGACTTACAACTCGCAGGAACCTCGAAAAACTTTCTGAAAGGGAGTTTTTCGAGGTTCCCATAAAAGAGTTTGCAAAGCGAGAAACTTAAAAAAAAGTATAACCTTTATAGTGTAAAGGTACTGCCTTTAGGGGACAAAGGTATAACCTTTACACTGCGAAGGTATAGCCTTTTAGGTGTAAAGGTAGTACCTTTTTTGACATTATAATTGAACTCATTGAATTTAAATCACAAAAAAGCTATAGTTTAAGTATGAAATATACAGAATTAGAAATGCCAAAAGCGGGCGAGCGCGTTGTTGTGGGATTATCTGGCGGGGTTGATTCTACCATGACCGCTCTTCTTTTAAAAGAAAAGGGTTGCCATGTAGTTGGCGTTACTATGTCTTTGTGGGATGGTGCTCTAGCAAAGCCTGGAGAAAAATTAGATTTGCACGACAGTTGCTATGGGCCTGGAGAAGAAATTGATATAGAAGAATGTAGGGCATTTTGTGCCTCTAATGATATTCCCTACTATGTAATAGATGTAAAAAAACAATATAAAGAAGAAGTTCTTGATTATTTTAAAGAAGAATATAGGGCAGGACGCACTCCAAATCCCTGTGTGCGATGTAATAGATTTATAAAATTTGGCGCATTGCTTTCTGGTATTCAAAATATGGGGCTTGAATATGACTATTTTTGCACTGGGCATTATGCAAAAGTTGTGTGCGGAGATTCGCCTTTAGCATCTTTATATGGCTCTAGTGCTTCCGCTGCTCAAGAAGGAAGTGCTATGCCTGCTCAAATTTCTTGCGCAATGGATAGCACAAAAGACCAAGCATATTTTCTATACCGCATACCCTCTAGTGTGTTAGAAAAGGTTAGATTTCCACTTGCTTGTTATACAAAAAAACAAATTCTTTCTATGGCTCATGATAGACACCTTATTGCAGCAGATAGAGAAGAAAGTCAAGACTTTATTCCCTCTCCATATTTAGAAAGACTTTTTAGTGATAGCCCTTCTGTTCCAGGCAACTTTATAGATATGGACGGAAAAGTTTTAGGAAAACATAAGGGAATAGAGCACTACACAATAGGGCAGCGTAGGGGGCTTGGCATAAGTGCAAGGGAACCACTTTATGTTGCTGCCATAGATAAAGAAAAGAATCTTATCGTGTTGGGTAGGGATAATGACCTTTTGTGTAAGGGACTAATAGCTAATGATTTAGTTTGGCCTGCAAATTATAATCCTAACTGTGCTTTTGAAGCTATGGTAAAAATTAGACTAGCATCTCCTCCTGTGGTAGCACTGGTAGAGCCTTATAACGAAGAGGGGGAAACAAGCGTTCGTGTTATGTTTAAAGAACCTTTAAGAGCGGTTGCCCCAGGTCAATCTGTTGTCTTCTATAAAGATGGCGTTATTGTAGGTGGTGGAATAATAGCTAAGGCTATAAAATAAAAAATCCCCTCATTGTGAATAAAATCACAGGGGGGGGGGCTCTTCATTAATCTAAAGCAGAAAGTACCCCCGAAATGATTGCTTCTGTTGTAATTCGGCTGTCGTCACTTTGCTTTGCTGCGGCTGCAAATACCTGCCTCATTAGGTTTTTGGTTTTTGTAGTAACCATTTGATATATTTTTTGACACATCTTGCCATACATTTCTGCATCAAGACCTGGAGTGCCGTCTTCTTTTAAGAACATGAATATAAATAAATCGTTACTGCCTTTTTGACGCTTCATAATTAACAAGGCATCAGAGCGTAATCTCATACCGTCTACAAGCAACAATGCTGCTGGAATTTTTTCATACATAGGAAGATTGCAGGAGGTTTCAAAAATACATGAAAAGTGGTTTAGACTTATATCCATAAGCCTACCTTTATACTGCACTTTTTTGTATTGAAAGTTAATTTCACTAGTCATCTCGCATATAGCACGGACTGTTTTTCGTCTTCCAGATGCTTGATTTGCAAACATTACCTTATCAATAAGGCTAAAATTCTTTGCCCTCTGATATTCTAGGGCTATGCAACCACATTGAATACCAACATCATATAGATAATATTTTTCTATCTGCTTTTTTTCTGTTTCATTAGTACGCTTAGAATACAACACACCAATAAGAAGATGGGAGCCATATTCTTTTTGCAAATCCCTAATGTATATACGCCAATCTATGCCTTCTATTTCACTGTCTATACAGAAAAACAATATAGAATCTTCAAAAAGAGATATAATCATCTCTACTTTTTTACGCAGAGGGCATAAGTGGTCTTCCCCAATGATATATGCTTCGTAGCCGTGCGAAAGATAATCTTCTAAATAAGATTCTGGCAAAAGAGTTACATCAGGAGCAATAAAAAATGTTTTGCGCCCCATAATAATTTCTTTATTTTGTTCTCTCATTAAATTCTCCTTCCTTAACTATAGACCATATATTGAAAAAATAAAAGTAAAAACTTATAATTTTCTGAAAAATTAAGGAGATGTTTATATGCCATTTATTAATTCAAAGATTACTGTTCCAGTTCCTCAAGAAAAACGAGATATTTTAAAGGCTGAATTAGGTAAGGCAATATCAGTTTTAGGAAAAACAGAAAACTATTTAATGCTAGGTTTTGAAGATTCCTATGATTTATATTTTGCAGGTAAAAAATTAGATAAGGGGGCTTTTGTAAGCGTTAATTTATTTGGTTCTGTAGATTCTGCAAAGGCAGATAGTTTTACGGGGGAAGTCTGTAAGCTATTTAATAAAGTTCTTGGAATACCAGGAGATTGTATATATATTACCTATCAAGACTATAAAGATTGGGGCTGGAACGGAAATAATTTTTAGAATAGCTGTTTTATAAAATAAAAAAAAACAAGGCACTTAAGTGCCTTGCTTTCTGTAGAAGAATGTAGAAAGTAAGTTCTAATCTTTCTTATCTATCAGTGTAGATTATTGAAGAACCAGAAGTTCCTGCTACACTAAAGGAAGCAGAATTAGAACCTGTTGTTACATTACCAGTTACTCCGTTATTTGTAACGTTTATAGAAGTAGTGTTACCGTTTGTAGCAGGTGCGGCTGCTGTACCTGTGGTTGTACGAACAGTGCCTGTTGCTGCGTTTCCACTATTATATCCGTTTCCAGTAGAGGCTGGTTCTTGATGTTTTCTAACTACATAGTTATTAAAGCCAAAAGCGTTTAACTGTGATGTAACCGCTTGTACATTGTTGTCATCTACATCATATATAAGAACACGTGTAACTTGACCTGCTTCTTGATAAGCAATGTTTGTAAAGCCTGACTCTACTAATCTTGAAACCAAGGTATCTGCGTTTGCACGATTTGAATATGCACCTACTTGAATATCCCAAGCAACTGCTTCGTTTTGTGTAGTCTGTGTTGCTGGTGCAACAGGTGTTTCTGAAACAGTAGTTGATGGTGTTTGAATAATCTCTAAAGAAACACGAGCTGTTCCTGTTCCTATCATACCCAGTTCTATAGCAGCGGCTTTAGAAACATCTATTTCGCGTGTAGGTACAGATGGACCTCTATCGTTAATACGAACTGTAACAGACTTTCCGTTTTCTAGGTTTGTTACTTTTACTAACGTATTAAATGGTAATGTTTTATGAGCAGCAGTGAAATCATACATATTGAATGTTTCGCCACTGGCTGTAAGATTACCATTGTATTTGTCTGCGTAATAAGATGCTTCTACATTGTTTTTGTACAAACTCTGTGCAAAAGCAGAAGCATTTAATCCTAAAGCTACTACAAATAAAGGAAATAATAAACTCTTTTTCATACCCCTCGTATCGAACTTTTAACTTTATGCTTTAGAAAAGCAAATGTAATATTAAAAATTCGTTTCCTCCCAATATAATTTTTAGCTAGACACTAATACCTAAAAAGGCATTAGTGCATCCATTTACTTTTTAAATTATCGAAAATTGTAAAAACAATATTAGTGTTATTTTACGACTATATTTTTGCGTTCTCGCACAAAGTAGTCAGAAAACCCTTTTGATTCAAGCTGCTGAAGGTAGGACTGAACATTATCAGTTTCTATATTCCTTAGCACAACCCTTGTAACATTGTCTATGCTCTGATAGGCAACATTTGTAAAGCCTGCTGCTTGCAATTTTCTTGCCATATTCTCTGCGTTAGAACGTTGCGTATATGCTCCCAGTTGAATATCCCATACTTGATGAGTGCTGGTGTCTGCATATAATTGCCAGCCTTTAGCTTTTGTTTCTGTACTTGCTAATGATGAAGAACTGTTTGTAGAAGATGATTTTTCGTCTACTATAGATAACGAAACTCTTGCTGTTCCAGTCTTTATCATACCCAACTGCACTGCTGCCGCTTTAGAAAGGTCAATCTCTCTGCCTTTCACAAATGGACCTCTGTCATTTATGCGTACAGTGACAGACTGCCCATTATCAAGATTTGTAACTTTTACCAATGTGTTAAACGGGAGCGTCTTATGAGCAGCCGTAAGTGCATACATATTAAATATTTCTCCGTTAGACGTTTTGCGTCCATGGAACTTATCGGCATAATAAGAAGCAACAACGTTTGTCTTAAACACTTCATCGGCAAAAACGCAAACCGATAGCGCAAGCATAACTAATAATACGATAGATTTCTTCTTCATACTCGTATTATCGGTTTTATACTTTTGCACATAACAAAAAAATAAAGGTTGTAAAGTAAGAATTGAAAAATGGAAAGGGTGAAAGGAATAAAGTAACGGTCCCTACGGGAGTTGAACCCATCTCTCCGCCTTGAGAGGGCGGCGAACTAAACCGATATTCGAAGGGACCGAACAAAAATAAATAATCAATTAAAATTGATTACTTATTTTTGTTTACGAGTTTCTTTAATAGAAAGAACTCGTTATATAGTAAATATGGAAACAAAGTCCATATACAAAAAAAGATTGGTAATACCAATCTTTTAGCTTTCCCCAAGGAGGATTCGAACCCCCACAATCAGAACCAGAATCTGAGGTGCTACCATTACACAATCGGGGAATAAACTTGTACAAGCAAGTTCCAATGTCTACAAACTATATAGTAAGAATTATTTTATGTCAAGCGAATTTAGAAAATTAAATAAACTTTTTGTAATCACGGAAAGTGAGTTTTACAGTGTACTCCTAAAAAACAGCGAAAAGGAGACTGGCGGATTGAATCCTAAGGATTGAATCCTAAGGATTGAATCCTAAGGATTACAAAAACACTCTGTTCGTGCTACCTGAGTAAGCGGCAAACGTAAATAATTACAAAGCACGCCACATTCGTAGCAAGCGTGCGAAT
>CAJOPO010000304.1 GCA_905236315.1 uncultured Treponema sp. | reverse complement strand
CCTTTATGCCTTACAGCTCCAAGAAGAGTTCCTCCAAAAATATTATATATAAGATTATTTTCTTCACATATTTCATGGAATTGCCCTAAAAGAACAAGCAAAAGCTTCTGCTTATCCTTAATTTCGCATATTTTTATATATTCATTTTTATTTCTCATAAAACTATCCTTATTTTCGTTTTAGATAAGTTTTAAAATATTTAAGTTCCTTTTTAAAAAAAAGAAGTCCTAACATTAGATAAAGAACACCAAAAATAGCTCCATATATAAATCCATGAACAATCCAACTTAAAAGCTTATAATTTGATAATGGAAATATTTTAGATCCTAGTAAAATTCCAATTAACGAAGCAGATATTACAAGTAATATTTTTTTATAGAAAAAAAATGTTTTTCTTCCAGGCAACAATTTACTTGTAAAATGAACTTGAAAAACAGTTCGATAAGCCATTCCAATGACAGTTCCCAGTGCAACACCTGCAAGACCTATGAAATGAATGAAAATTAAAGAAGCAAGTATATTAATCCCTGCTTCTATATAAGCCGGAATTGTTATCTCCTTAAACTTATTGGCAGAATAAGCAAGACTAACATGTGGATATCTGACCAAATATAAAGCTTCTGCAATAATAAGAAAACCTGCAAATAATGGTTGATAATAATCCGCATCATTTATTCCATGTGTATAAATCATTACAAAAGGGGTAATCAACATTCCACTGATTGAAAATAAAATTCCGACTAAGAAGAAAATAATAAATTCAAACAAGTCCATTTTTTGATTAAGTTCTTCTATATCACCTTTTGCATAAGCCTGTCCAATAGTTGGCTCTATTCCTGCAGCAACAGAATGAATTAGAATTTCAATCTTATTGATTATCAAATAATATATACTGTAAACCGAAACCAGTCTTAAATCAGAAAAAAAAGTCAAAAGAGTTATATCAGTACTTCCATGAATAAATGCAGCAAAATTGATTGCAAATCCATTCCATCTCTCTTTTATTAAACTATTATCTTTAGGTGTTTTCCAATTTATCTTATAGTGTTTTTTTACATATAAAGAAAATACAAGCGGTTGAAAAATAAAAAGTAGGCTACTTGCAAATTTCAATAGTAACAAATTCGGATATAATCTTGTAATTATAAATACTAAAGCAAGATTCCCAAGAGTTATGCAAATCTTTGTCACTGAAATAACACTAACTTTCTTATCTGCATTCAGAAGGGTTGTTAGTGTTAATGAGAACATATATTCTAGAAACAATCCAATTGAAAGAATAAATGTTAAAGCAACAACATACCAATAATTATGCTCAGTTTCTACAACAAGAGGATAAACAAAAGCTATGATAGCAACATAAACTGAAAACACAAGCCCTATTTTTCTATAAAAAGAACGGGCAGTAGCAAGAATTGAACTTAATTTATCAGTATCTTGCTGTACAAGAGGCTTATATAGGTTTGCAGAAATAACACCTGTTATCCCACCTTCAACCAATGCTATATAACTAAGAAATTGTCCAATAGAAGCCGTAAGACCATTTAATGAAGAACCAAATGATGAGAGTATTATTCTTGGAACAATAAGCCCACTAATTATTGACACAAGTTGTTGCAAAAATGAAGCAGACACATTTAATAAAGTTACTTTTTTTGTCATCATTAAATACCAAGTTTATTATGGACAAAAATACAAATATTTACTCCGAAATATTTGTATATAAAAGCAGATAAACGAACACGTCTACCAAGCCATGAATCTTTTATAATATTCATACTTATTTTTCTTAATTCACTGCTTACTCTATGATATGTATCAAGAGAAAGAGTTTTTAAATTGGGATATGTAAATAGTACATCTCTATAATTAAAAAACTTCTTTGCTCTAGCTGCATCTAGTATTTTTCCACCATAATGGAAGCATTCTGTTTCTATATAATCTGCTGCGTCTAACTCATCTAAAGCAATTCTACCAAACGAACTATGCATTATGCTTCCTTCTCGTTGGAAATAGCAATACAGTTTTTTTGAAGTTACAACAACTTT
>CAJOPO010000303.1 GCA_905236315.1 uncultured Treponema sp. | reverse complement strand
TTCGAGGTTCCCTATACACAAAGGGGGGAGCGAATACTACACGAATTGGAGAGTAACCTAATTAGATTATAGCATTGTGCTTATGTAGGATATATAAAATATTTAATTAGGAAGATTTATACATTTTAGGTAGGTGGGAATTACTTGTAAAGCTATCCTAAGGCAACGCAGTTCAATATAGTTCTTAGCATAACACATCTTAAAAAAGATTTCAAGCTAGTTCCCCTGTTTTCACAAAGGAATCGTCTTGTAATTCCTAATATGCAATAGTATAATTAAATATATGCAGAAGTTACGCAAATTGCCTTTAGGAATACAAAGTTTTGAGTATTTACGCCAAAATGATTATATATATATGGACAAAACAGAACTTATATATAAATTAGCATCTTTAGGCAAAGCTTACTTTCTAAGCCGTCCACGTAGATTTGGAAAAAGCCTACTCATTACAACAATGGAAGCATACTTCTTGGGCAAAAAAGAATTGTTTAAGGGGCTTAGTATTGAGCACTTAGAAAAAGATTGGCTTAAATACCCTGTGCTAAAGTTTAGCCTTGCGGGTGGCGATTTTACATCTCCAAAGGGGCTTTACAACAGTCTATCCCATGTCTTAAGCAATTTTGAAGAAACTTATTCACTTCCTTCTAAAGAAGTTTCTCTACCAGAGAGATTTAAGGACGCATTAAAAAATGCCTATAAAGCAACAGGACTCCGCGTTATTGTTCTTGTAGATGAATATGATAATTCCTTATTAAAAACTGTTGACTACCCTGAACAAGAGCAGAAAAATAGAGAGTTCTTCAAAGGGTTTTTTGCAAGCCTAAAAGATATGGACGAATATTTACATTTTGTATTCTTTACTGGTGTAACAAAGTTTTCTAAAGTTTCCATCTTTAGCGACATTAACCAACTTACAGACATATCTATGGATAAAGCATATAGCACTATCTGTGGAATTACGCAAGATGAACTAGAAAAGAACTTTATACCAGAGATAGAAGCACTTTCTAGCGAGATAAACTTAAGCAAAGAAGAATGTCTTAACAAGCTAAAACAAATGTATGACGGATATAAGTTTAGTGCTAATGGAACGAATGTATATAACCCATATAGTCTTCTTTGTGCATTTAATTATAAGGAATTTGGCTCTTATTGGTTTGAAAGTGGAACTCCCACATTCCTTATAAATAAATTAAAAAATGTTTCCTATAACATTAAAAACTTTACTGATAACGTAGAAGCAACGGCCTTACAAATGCACGACTATAGAATGGATAATCCTAACCCCATTCCCTTGCTTTACCAAAGTGGCTATCTTACAATAAAAAGCTATGATAGCGAATTTGAAACATATACGCTATCTTACCCCAATGATGAAGTAAAATATGCGTTTACAGAAAGCCTTGCACCTTATTATCTTGAATTGCCAGAAGATTCCACTCCTTTTGATATAAGAGTATTTGGGCAAGCTATAAAAAAAGGTAATATAGACGAAATAATAAATTGGCTCAAGGGAATATTTGCCATTTTGCCATATACAAATGACAGAAAAACACCAGAGAGCCGATTTCAAGATGTAATATATATGGCATTTCTGATGGAAGGTAAATATGCAAGGACAGAAGTGCATAGTGCAAAGGGAAGGGCAAACTGCATAGTTGAAACCGATGACTACATATATATATTTGAGTTCAAAGTAGATGGTAGTGTGCAAGAAGCATTAAATCAAATAGAGCAAAAAGGTTATGCCATTCCTTTTTCTGCTGATAAAAGAAAGCTTTTCAAGATTGCAGTAAATTTTTCTACAGAAGAAAGAAATATTGACGCTTGGAAGGTTGGGTAGTATATGATGCAGATTGTTCGTGTATGTGGCGGGCTGGGGAACCAAATGTTTCAATATGCGTTTTCCAAAGCCCTAGAAGCAAAATCATCTTCTCCTGTAAAGCTAGATTTGTCTATATATCAATCTGGAAAAACAATGCAGGGCAATATAGACCTTGTGCATAATGGCTTTGAACTAAGCAAGGTTTTTAACATAAAGGCACAAAGCGCAACAGAAGAGGAAATAAAAAGCCTCGCGGTAATTCCCAACGGTTTTATACAAAGATTAAGGCGAAAATATTTTACCCCCAAAACACACTTCATAGATAAAGATTTTATTTATCAGCCAGAACTTTTAGAACCAAGCAATAGATATTATGATGGCTACTGGCAAACAGAAAAATACTTTATAGATATTAAAGATACTCTATATAAGGACTTCACTTTTAAGCAAGAGTTAAGTGCTAGAAGTAAAGCCTTGCTTGAAAATCTAGGAAATGCTCCTCTGTCTATGCACATAAGGCGAGGTGATTATACTGCAAAAGATTATTACAACGTATGCACTTTAGAATACTATAAGAAGGCACTAAAGGAAGCATATAATCATATTACACCAAGTGAAATTATTATATTCTCTAACGATATTACTTGGTGCAAAGAAAATATCTCATCTTTAATAGAAACGAACGTTAATATCATATATGTAGATTGGAACACTAACGCAGACAGTTGGCAGGATATGGCTCTTATGACGCATTGTAAGGTAAATATCATCGCAAATAGCACATTCAGTTGGTGGGGGGCATGGCTTAACAAAACAGAAAATAAAATTGTCATAGCCCCCAAAATATGGAGCAAGCCCTTAAAGGATTCCTACTATCATTACGATTTTAAGGATGTTGTGCCAGACAGCTGGATAGGGTGCTAGGAATTAGGAGATAGACGGTAATTTATTAAGATTGCCGTGTACATTCCGCAATTTCACAACAAACACGGCAATAACAAGGTGGCAGCATACATTCTGTAACATCCACTAAAAAGGAACTCCACTAAACTCATTTGATAAAGAATGTAATACTATCTTAAAATGTATACCATCTCCATATATGGTGTACATTGAACTATCTTTTAATAATTGCATATCAAATTTACTAAGGTCGCGCTGTCCATTAGCATCATCTTCACCAACACCCCTCATTTTTAATGGGAAAATTATAGATTGTCCAGTTAGACGTGTCTGAAGCATTCTTTTTAACAAAGGATATCTCTTGCATGAAAGTAATGTTGCAGGGGCAATGCCAATATCTCCTTCTCCAATTATTTGTGTTTCATTTACTTTTGCAGAAAGGTCATTCAAATCTTGTACAAGAGCATTTACATATGATTCCATATAAAATTGTTG
>CAJOPO010000302.1 GCA_905236315.1 uncultured Treponema sp. | reverse complement strand
TTTATCTTCTCATATAAATCTTTGTTCTGATGGATTTTTGGATAAACAATTTTTTCTGCATTAAGTCCGTCAAATGTCTTGACGTTCTGAACGGACTGACAAGTATTGTCCTGATAGTAATAATACAACGGTTCTTTTAAAAGAACATATCGACCAGCTTTGCACAATGTCTCATAATGAAACGGTACGTCAATGAATGACATTCTCTCCTCTATCATTGAGATATTGTTTTCAATGAGGAAGTCTTTTTTGTATATGCAAGACCACACCGATGGCTGAGATGCTAGGAAATCAGGCTGCCTTGCTATAGAAAAATCTTCATCATAGCCATCATATAAAACAGTATATTTCTTCTTCTCATCATCAAATGCAAAGTAAAAACCACATTTTACGACATCAGCATCGTATATTTTTGCTTTTTCGTAAAGCTTTTCGAACATATTTTCATCACACCAATCATCTGTCTCAACGATACCAATATATTCGCCAGTCGCAATTTCAAGACTTTTATTGAATGCCTTGCCGTAGCTTCCTGGATGGAAAACGACTTTCACGCGAGAATCGTTTTTTTCATAGTCGCGGCAAATTTCATCACAAGTTTCAGGTCCATCTGTTGCAAGAATGATTTCTATATCAGAAAGACTCTGATTAATTATGCTGTCAACACACCTGCGAAGATAGTTTTCATTATTAAAAATAGGCAAAATAATTGATACTTTTGGATTATAATCATTTGACATAAAAAAACTCCTTGAACTCTGACATTTCTATCCATAAGTTCAAGGAGTTTTCTTTAGAAGAAATTTTTATTGTTGCTGCAATAACTGCTTTATAAATTCAATCGAAAGGTCTGTTCCTTCTGCAACAGTTTCTGCAGGAAGCCCCATCGAGAGAAGTTTTTTTGCGGTTTCAATTATTCCTTCTGCTCGTCCTTCTGCACGGCTTTTGCGCTGTACATCCAATTCATGAAGATGAACTGCCATATACTCATTCAAAAAAGTCTGTTCGAATTTCTTTGTCTGCACCATATTTGCAATCTCCTTTGTAAAGTCTGAGTCAGCTTTGTTGCTCTTTACGAATGAAAGAAAATCCTTTATTTCAGAATTCTCTTCCTCTTCGTAAGCCGAAGCGTTAAAAATCACATGATGTGTCTTATCAGCCAAGTCTACATCAGGATTTTCCTTACATACTCTCTCAAAGGTATATATTGGGAGCCCTTTGTCAAATGGGTCGTCCACACAGATGAAGATTACATAGCTTTCCTTTAGCTCAGAATAGTCATTTCCCTTCATCAAAGTGTCGCAGTCTAGCATTGACTGGTAGTAACGCGTTCGTTTACCAAGACTTTCAACTTTATAAGATTGGCACTCAACATCAAACACACGGTTACTGTCAGCTACATACACATCCAAGCGAACCCCTTTTCTTGTGTAGAATGGACTTATCGTCTTCTGTAATTCAGGATATTCGACATGGTCAATCTTAATCTGCAAAAGACGCTCAAGAACACCCTTGCAAATCTTCGGGTCACGCATGACCGCGCCGAACATAAAATCATCAGAAAAGACAAGCTCCTCAACAGGCTTGAAGTTCCGTTTTTTCTCTGTTTCCATGTTTTAAATATAGCATAAAACGGTCAAAAAATCTACAGGATTTTTGTAGTTTCTTAAACTTATGGATAGAAATGTCAAAGAACTGTATTCTGCAAAAAAAGCAGAATATTGTAAGCTTACTCTAAAAACTAAAGTTTTTTAGCCCTCCCTTTTATGTATAGTATTTTAAGCATTTTCCTTATTTTTCCCGGCAAAAATGTTATTATTCTTCCATATTTGTATGTTCGTGAATTACGCAATAGTTCAAGTTCAGCTTTTTTTTTATAGACTTCGGTCAGTGAATCAAGCACATACCCCCCCCGCAAGTGGCTTAAGCTTATCCAAAGAAGGCAAATCACATCCCATAAAAAAACTTTTTGAAGGCATATCAGCCTGGACTCGGTCAATCATTTCAGCATTTACCAGAGATTGAGCCTTCAGCAAAAGCACAAAAAGATCCGTATTCTTGCCATCAAGATGGCGCACGAAATTGTTGTGGTACTCGCCGACAGTCATGCGGCGCACCGTTTTCCAATGTAAAAATGTGAGATCGTTATCACGGGAAAATTTTAGAACATCCATAAATCCCAGTACAGAGGCACAAGTCTGCTTGTAATTCCATACATACGGTCCGTGACAGCGGTAGCAGTAAACTTCGGAAGGAACTATGAAGAACTTCTTCGCCACAAGCATTGCTCTGCAATGAAAAGAAATATCGTCATAAGTAAGCTGGGCACCGAAACGAATGTTGTTGTCAACAATCATTTTCCGTTCATACAGATAAGAGTGAAAATGATAGTCAAACTGCCAGTCACGGTAGTTTAGCAGAACTCCATAGGGATTTTCTTTGAGGACAGCCCGATGCAAAGCATGTGGAATCCAATTTCCGTCCATGCCAAGCATTGAGCGGAATCCTCCGCAAATTTTCACGGCATGAGCCTTCGCCGCATCATACAGCTTTTCAAGGCAGTCCGAGTCAACATAATAGTCGTCTCCGTCCATGAAAGTAATATATTCACCTGTTGCTGCC
>CAJOPO010000301.1 GCA_905236315.1 uncultured Treponema sp. | reverse complement strand
TGTGCAATGATGGATGCCGATGAAACGATAACGGGAATGGACACAGAGAACCTGCCTGAATCATACGTCATTTTCATCACGGAGAACGACATTTACGGCAAGAACCAGCCGCTTTACAAAATCGAGCGATATATAGACGGCGTTACTCTGTTCAATGACGGTTCGCACATCATCTATGTGAACGGAAAATACAGGGGTAACGACCCAATCGGCGACTTAATGCACGATTTTTCCTGCAAAAAGTCTGAAGATATGAAGAACTCCGTACTTGCTGACAAAGTGCAGAGAATGAAAGAAAACGAACAGGGGGTAACGAAAATGGGCAGAATTTTGGAAGAATTGCGGGCAGAAGCAAAAGAAGAAACGCAGATTGAAACAGCTACAAAGCTTTTGGCAACAGGTGAAATGTCAGAAGAAAAGATAAAAAATTTCTTTAATTTTACCTCTGACCAAATGGACTTAGTAAAAAAAGAAATTTCTTCAATGCAGGCATAACGAATTAGTGCAGAATTATTGAAGAGTTCGCGCGAAAACAACGCGAACTACAACGCAAAGTAGGCTACCTTTTTAATTCTTTGGGATAATCTTTTTAAAGCAAGTACGGTAATACTGCCAATTTTCAAGGATAGCCTTTGCATATTCTGATTCTGTTTCTATAAAATGCTGCTTTATAAGTGAATAAAGATTATCCTCATCGCTCATGCCGTTTAAGGTAGTTATATCCTCATCAAGCAAATACATTTTTACAAGTTCATGATTTAATCTTTTGTATAAGTCATGTTTTTCATCTATTATATATGCTATGCCTCCACTCATACCTGCGCATAGATTTTTACCTGTAGGGCCTAAAATTACAGCAGTTCCACCTGTCATATATTCAAGTCCATGGTCACCACAACCTTCAACTACAACGGTAGCTCCAGAGTTTCTCACGCAAAATCTTTCCCCTGCAATTCCGTTTATAAAGGCTTTTCCCCTTGTAGCACCAAACAAGGCTACATTGCCGATAATAATATTTTCCTCTGCCTTAGCCTTAAAATCTGCTGCTTTTTTTACAACAATCTTGCCACCACTAAGACCTTTGCCTAGTGCATCGTTAGCATCCCCTTCAAGTATTAAAGTTAAGCCCTTTGGAATAAACGCACCAAAACTTTGACCCGCCCCGCCTTTAAAGCGCAAAACAAAAGTGTCTTCATTAAGAGTGTCTCCAAATCTATTTTGAATTTCGCTTCCCAATATAGTGCCAACAGTTCTATCCGTTGACTTAATAGAAATTTCATCAAAAGATTTTTTACCACTTTCTAGTAACGGAAGCAAAATTTTTTGGTCTATAGTTGCGTCAAGTTTAAAATCATATTCAGATAAGTTTTGCTTCCAAGATAAATCTTCTGGAGTAGCTAGTATACGGCTTAAATCTACAAGACCTGCACGATTAAAGCCCTGTGTACTCTTTAGCTTTAGTAAATCGGTTCTTCCGCATAATTCTTCTATAGAATGAACACCTAGCTTTGCCATGTATTCTCTAAGTTCTTGCGCAATAAATTTCATAAAGTTTTCAACATATTCAGCCTTACCAGGAAAACGAGCGCGTAGTTTTTCATTCTGAGTTGCCACACCAAAAGGACAGGTATCTAGCTGGCAAACACGCATCATCTTACAGCCTAACGCTACAAGCGGTGCTGTGGCAAATCCAAACTCTTGCGCTCCTAAAATACAGGCTATGGCAACATCTCTACCGCTCATAAGTTTTCCGTCTGTTTCTAGTATAACTCTGCCTCGTAGGCCGTTCTGAATTAAAGTTTGATGCGCTTCAGAAAGACCTAATTCCCACGGAAGTCCTGCGTGATGAATAGAACTTATGGCAGCAGCCCCAGTGCCTCCATCATGACCGCTAATTAAAATTACTTGAGTACCAGCCTTTGCAACCCCAGCGGCAACAGTTCCAACACCTGCTTCGCTAACAAGTTTTACAGAAATGCGAGCCTTTCTATTTGCATTTTTTAAGTCATAGATAAGCTGTGCTAAATCTTCTATAGAATAAATATCATGATGAGGTGGCGGGGATATAAGAGAAACACCGGGCGTTGCAAATCTTGTTTTTGCAATCCATGGATATACTTTTTTGCCAGGTAGATGCCCACCTTCTCCAGGCTTTGCGCCCTGAGCAATTTTTATCTGTATCTCTTGCGCACTTAAAAGATATTCTTCTGTAACGCCAAATCTTCCGCTTGCTACCTGCTTTATTGCGCTATTATATTCTGTACCAAATCTCTCTATCTCTTCTCCACCTTCTCCACTATTGCTCTTTGCATGCAAATGATTCATTGCAAGTGCTAGACATTCATGCGCCTCCTTACTGATTGAACCATAACTCATAGCACCAGTCTTAAAATGCTGAACAATGCTTTCTACACTTTCAACTTCTTCAATGGGGATTTCCTTTGTAAAATTAAAATCAAACATAGCTCGCAAAGTATGAGGATGAGTTGTGTCATCAACAAGGGCTATGTATTCTTTAAAGCGACTATAATCTCCTTTTTGTACAGATTCTTGTAGTGCGCATATTAACTCTGGCGTAAAAAGATGATTTTCTGCTTCTGGATTATTATGGAATTTATGAAAGCCTGATACTGCTAATTTCTTATTTGCATTAGAGTTTTCTTCATTCCATGCTTTTGCGTGATGATAAAAAATATCTTCTTCAATTTCTTTAAGAGTTATGCCACCCACCCTGCTTACTGTATTAGTAAAGTATTTTTCTATTACTTCATTTGAAATGCCAAGTGCTTCAAAGATTTGTGCAGACTGATAAGATTGTATTGTGCTTATTCCCATCTTTGCTGCAATCTTTACTATGCCATTTAAAAGAGCTTTATTGTAATCATCTATTGCAGTATGATAATCCTTATCAAGAATCTTTTTGTCTATTAACTCAGCTATAGCTTCATGGGCAAGATATGGATTTACAGCACGCGCACCATAGCTAAGGCACATTGCCGCTTGGTGAACAGTTCTCACTTCGCCACTTTCTAAAATGATTGATAATGCTGTGCGTTTCTTTGTGCGGATTAGATGTTGCTCAACTGCGCTAACGGCAAGAATAGCAGGTATGGCAAAATGAGTTTTATCAACTCCCCTATCAGAAAGTATAACTATGTTATAGCCTTTTTTGTATGCGTTATCAATTTGCAAAAATAAATTATCAAGAGCGGATTTTAGATTATCTTCAAATAAGAGGGAAAGTGTTTTTGTCTTTAAGCCTTGCTCATTTAATGCTGCAATTTTTATAACATCTGTACCCGTAAGGATGGGATTATTTATCTCTAGCACATTACAAGATTTTCCTTGTGGCATAAGAAGATTTCCATCTTTTCCTAGATAAACAGTTGTATCTGTTACGATTTTTTCTCTAAGGCTATCAATGGGAGGGTTAGTAACTTGAGCAAATAGCTGCTTAAAATAGTTAAACAAACTTTGATGTTTTTCGCTCATAACGGCAAGCGGAGTATCAACACCCATAGAAGCGGTAGGTTCAACTCCTGTTCGTGCCATAGGAAGAATCATATCATTAATATCTTCAAAGCTCCAACCAAAAGATTTATAAAGCGTATAACGTTCTTCTACGGTGCTAACAGGAATTTTCTTATTAGGAATTTTTAGGTCTGATAAATGAACTAGATTCATATCTAGCCATTCGCCATAGGGATATAAAGAAGCAAATTGATTTTTACATTCTTCATCACTGATAATCTTTTTTAACTTTGTATCAACGAGGAGCATTTTTCCTGGCTGAAGACGGCTTTTTACTTTTATATTTTCTTCTGGAATATCAAGAACTCCTACTTCACTAGAGAGTATTAACATTCCGTCTTTAGTAATATAGTATCTACTGGGGCGAAGTCCATTACGGTCTAAAGTCGCTCCTATAGTATCTCCATCGCTAAATATTATTGCAGCAGGACCATCCCATGGTTCCATCATCGTAGCCCAATAATGATAAAAATCTTTTTTATAAGATGGCATAGTATCATCGTGTTTCCATGGTTCTGGAATACAAACCATAACGGCAAGCGGAAGTGGCATGCCATTCATTACTAAGAATTCTAAAGTATTATCTAGCATGGCAGAATCAGAACCATTAGTGTCCACTGCAGGCAGAATCTTTTTTATGTCATCTTCATTAAATATACTAGACGCTACAGTTTCTTCTCGCGCAATCATTCTATCAACGTTTCCACGTATTGTATTAATCTCTCCGTTGTGCGCAATGAAGCGATTAGGGTGGGAGCGTTGCCAACTAGGTAATGTATTTGTGCTAAAACGAGAGTGAACAATAGCAAGGGCTGAATGATATTCACTAGACTGTAAGTCTTTATAGAAGGTGCGCAATTCATTTACAAGAAACATTCCCTTGTAAACTATTGTACGGCTAGAAAGAGAGCAAATATAAGTTTTTACGCTTTCATTTTGCAAAGAGTTTTCATAATAGCGGCGCAAAACATATAGCTTTCTGTCAAAATCTATGCCCTTATTGCAATCTTTAGGTAAGGCTATAAATGCTTGATAAATTATAGGCATACAGCTACTAGCCTTTGCGCTAAGTACGCTTACATCTACAGGTACTTTGCGCCAGCCTAACAATGTGAGGTTTCTTTCTTGACAGCATTGCTCAAAGCGTAATTTCTCTTTACAAAAAAGTTCTTCATCATGGGGAAAGAAAAACATAGCTATGCCATACTCGCGCTCTTCTCCTAGTGTTTTGCAAATATTTTTATCTGCATTTATTATCTCACCCTTTGCTGCAATGCGTGAAAAAAAATTATGGCTAATTTGTAAAAGAATTCCAACGCCATCGCCTGTTTGTCCATCTGCGTCTTTACCCGCACGATGCTCTAATTTTTCTACTATGCTTAATGCGTTATCTACAATTTTATATGTCTTAGTTCCATCTATATTTACAACAGCACCTATACCACAACTATCATGCTCAAATCTAGGTTCATAAAGTGTTTTCATCATCCATCTCCTTGAATCTGTTTTTAGTAGGAACTATTATGCACACCAGCAATGGCTCTACCAGAAGGTTCATCCATCTTACTCCAAGCAGCATCCCATTCGAGTGCCTTTGCTGTAGAACATGCAACACCCGCTTCATTAGGCACAACACGAGCTGCGCTATCACTAGGGAAAAAGTTTGAATATATTTCTCTGTAGTAGTATTCTTCTTTTGTCTTTGGAGGATTTATAGGGAAACGATTTTCCCTACGAGAGAATTCCGCATCGCTTACTTTTTTTTCTGTAATATCTTTTAGTGTGTCTATCCAGCTATAGCCAACTCCATCACTAAACTGTTCTTTTTGTCGCCACAATATTTCTTTTGGTAGCATATCTTCAAAGGCTTTTCTTAGTATCCACTTTTCAATGCGCTGTTCACCGCTAGGTAGTTTTATATTCATTTTATCAAATGGGTTTACTGTCATAGCAGTGTCAATAAAATCTTTGTCTAAAAAAGGAACTCTGCCTTCTACTCCCCATGCCATTAAAGATTTATTTGCTCGTAAACAATCGTATAAATGAAGTTTGTTAATCTTTCTCACTAATTCTTCATGAAATTCTTTTTCGTTAGGTGCTTTATGAAAGTAAAGATAGCCCCCAAAAAGTTCATCACTACCTTCTCCACTCAAAACCATTTTAATTCCCATTGATTTTATTACTCTTGCTAAAAGATACATTGGTGTGCTAGCACGCACTGTGGTTATATCGTAAGTTTCTATGTGGTAGATAACATCGGGTAGGGCATCTAGGGCTTCTTGTATTGTAAAATGAATTTCATGGTGCACGGTACCGATATATTCAGCGGCCTTTTGCGCGGCGAGTAAGTCAGGAGAGCCTTCTAAGCCGATTGCAAATGAGTGTAAACGTGGCCACCAAGCATTTTCTTTATTGTCAGTTTCTATACGTTTTTGTGAATATTTTTGCGTAATTGCGGCTATAATAGAACTGTCTAAGCCCCCGCTTAATAACACTCCATAGGGAACATCGCTCATTAATTGAGATTTTACAGCCTGTTCAAGACTAGTCCTTATGTTTTTAATTATATTATCATTTATAATTTCACCTGTAGTCTTTGTGGCACAAGGAAGTCTTTTTACAAAATCAAAATTCTGCCAAGAGCGAGAATACCACTTGCAAGGCTTTGACGCTTCACCCTTACTTGAATATAGATAATAGCCATTAGGAAACTCTTCTATGCTTACACAGTTTCCTTCTAGTGCCTTTAGTTCTGAAGCAACGTAGTAGTGTCCTGCTTTATCCCAGCCTTGATAAAGAGGAATAACTCCTATCTGGTCACGAGCTATCAAATAAGAGTCTTCTTCAGAGTCGTAAAGAGCAAAAGCGAAAATGCCAGAAAGTTTTTCTATCATTGTTTTAAAATCGTTTTTATATTTTTTATACAACGGAATAATTACTTCACAGTCGCTTTGTGTGCTAAACTTATATTCACCTTCAAATTCATGACGGAGTTCTTTATGATTGTATATCTCTCCATTTACGGCAAGTATTATTTTTTTACAATCACTTACTAATGGCTGTTTACCACTAAAGGGGTCTACAATGGCAAGACGCTCATGACTTAAGATAGCATTTTCTCCTGCATATATGCCACTCCAATCAGGACCTCTATGTCTAATTTTCTTTGACATCTCTAAAACTTGAGTTCGTAATTGTTCATGCAGTCCTTCTGCTATAGGCTGATTACCGCTATTTAAATCAAATGCTCCCACAAAGCCACACATAAAAACCTCCGCAAACAAAAAAAAGAGGTCGTAGATAAAACTCCCGCATTACACTGGAGCCTCTTCTGTGTTTACAGAAGCTTTATCTACGACCTCTTTGCCGTTTAAGATATTTATACCCTAACGGCTTATTTTTGTCAATAGAAAATTTAATCTTGTAAGGCTTCGTAGCCTTCTTTACCCGTGCGCACTTTTATTACGTTATCTACATCGTAAACAAATATTTTGCCATCGCCAATATGACCTGTATAAAGCACTTCCTTTGCGGCGGCTACTACTAAATCAACAGGAACTTCAGACACAACAATCTCTACTTTTATCTTAGGTAGCAAGGTCATATCAATTTGCGCTCCACGATATAGTTCAGGCTTACCGTGCTGTATGCCACAGCCTAGTACGTTTGTAACAGTCATTCCTGTAACTCCAATATCATTCATTGCAGCTTTGATTTCATCAAATTTAGTTTGCCTTGTTACAATTACAACTTTATGGAACTTTGCATCAGGGTGACTAGACTTTTCTATAGGAACAGATGTGTTTACCTTTTCTCCGCTTACTCTTATTCCTGCTGTTTTTGCAGCAGAAAGTTCTGCGCTAGAATACTGCTGTTCAATATCAAATCCTGCATAACTTGAATCAAGACCGTGTTCAATCTTGTCAAGACCGATGATTTCTTCTTCAACACTTACGCGAAGACCTATAGTCTTTTTTATGATAAAGAACAACAAAGTAACCGTAATAGCAGTCCATAATATAGTTATTACCATGCCCCCAAGTTGCTTTGATAACTGCAAAAATCCTCCGCCATAAAAAAGCCCCTTATTAATTCCTGCAACCGCAAAGCCTGGAGCACTATCTGTTGCAAAAAGCCCTACTGCTATAGTTCCCCAAATACCATTCATCATGTGCACAGCAACGGCTCCCACAGGGTCATCTATATGTA